>JBAYBU010000087.1:0-6263 GCA_041669105.1 Bacteroidales bacterium
CAGAGAGGCGCAACAACTTTCTACAACGCTCAAACAAGGAGAAGTTTTACTATTAGAAAACTTAAGGTTCTATGCACAGGAGGAGGGAAAAGCTAGGGGATTGGCCGAGGATGCTACTGAAGAAGAGAAAAAAATCGCAAAAAGAGCAATTAAAGAGAGTCAAAAAGAGTTTACTCAAAAATTGGCCTCTTATGCCAACTGTTACATAAACGATGCATTCGGGACAGCCCATAGAGAGCACGCCTCTACAGCCCTAATTGCTAAATATTTCCCTAATGATAAAATGTTTGGCTATATAATGGAGGGCGAGATTAAAGCAATAGATAAAATCCTTAAATCTCCTGAGCGCCCTGTTACCACCATTATTGGAGGGGCAAAAGTCTCTTCCAAAATTTCTATTATTGAAAAACTTTTTGATGTGTGTGACAATATGATAATTGGTGGCGGAATGGCATATACATTCATAAAAGCACAAGGTGGTAAAATTGGCAACTCCCTTTGTGAAGATGATCAACTGGAATTAGCTCTTGCAATTCTTAAAAAAGCAGAGGAGAAAGGAGTTAAACTATATTACTCAGGTGAGGTAGTTGTGGCCGATAGCTTTAGTAACGACGCCAACACACAAATATGCTTCGCAAAGAATATTCCCGACGGATGGATGGGTATGGATGCTGCCCCCTCTACATTAAAAGAGTGGGAAAAAATTCTACGTAACTCCAAAACAGTTCTTTGGAATGGTCCTGTAGGAGTATTCGAAATGCCTGCATTTGCAAAAGGAACTAATAGAATTGCCGAGATTTTAGCCGAAATTACTTCCAAAGGGGCATTCACATTAGTAGGCGGAGGCGACTCTGTTGCAGCCGTTACCCAAATGGGATTTGCAAACCAAGTAAGCTACGTATCTACCGGCGGCGGCGCAATGCTCGAATACCTAGAAGGCAAAGAACTCCCCGGCATAGCAGCCATAAGAGAGTAAAGTTTTATCTTAAATAATTATTTGCCTCACAGCAAGTTCTCCCTTTCTGCCACAAGCTCATTTCTGCCTCAAGTTCAGTTTTATAATAATATTGCTCTTTAGGTGTTGCATATTGCTCTTTCAAAAGAGCAATATGTGATGTAAATTGTTCTTTTGAAAAAACAAATCGAATATTATAAATACAATTTTAGAGAATGATTTACCCGCTGTAGAGAATATTGAGTATATAACTATACAGAAGATTAAGAAAATATTAATGATAATATCTTCATTTGTGCCATTCTCTCCCAACATCACTAAATTAAGTGGAGAGATTAAATCTAGCAGAGGTCCTGCATTCAAGTATTTAGAGTACTTGCAAAAGGCAACGCTCATTAGGTCTTATCTATCTGCCCAGAAAGGAATGAGCTTGATGTATAAGTAGTTAACTTATCAAATAGACCTAAAAAGGGTGTATTTCAAAAAAAAAACTCTCTCAAAGCTTTTAAAAGCTTTGAGAGAGTTTTTTTTGCTGGATTATGAATATTTAGACAACTATCATAATAAATTGCAATGCTGCTCTAGAGACAAAGGCTGTTAAGGCTGTTTAGACAGTCATTATCTCTTTCTCTTTGTTGGCAAGGGTTTCGTCTACTTTTTTATTGAAGGAGTCTGTCTCTTTTTGGATAGCAACCTCGCCATCCTTAACTATATCCTCTGAAAGACCCTCTTTTTGGTATTTTTTTAGTAATTCTACACCATCTCTACGGGCATTACGAATACTTATTTTAGCATTTTCACCCTCTGCCCTCATCTGTTTAACAAGTTCTTTACGCCTCTCCTCTGTGAGCGGTGGAACATTTATACGAATTTGCTCTCCGTTATTTTGAGGTGTAAAACCAATGTTTGCTGCCATAATTGCCTTCTCTATAGCTGGAATCATCTTTTTATCCCATGGCTGAATAAGCATACTCTTGGCATCTGGGCTGGTAACACTCGCCACCTGTGGGATTGGTGTTGGATTGCCGTAATAATCTACAATAACACTGTTAAAGATAGCCGGGTTGGCTTTACCCGCTCTATAGGTAGTAAGCTCTTCTACAAGATAATTGAGCGCTTTCCCCATGTTTTCTTTTGCAATCTCTATAGCCTCTTTCTGCTTAATTATATCCATAATTTGATAATTATTTTATAAATTAAAGTCTTATTATTGTTCCAAGATCTTGCCCCTCAACTATTTTTTCAAGATTACCAGGAATATTCATATCAAAAACAACAATAGGAACACCATTCTCTTTACAAAGTAAAAATGCGGTTTGGTCCATAACTTTAAGATTCTCGGCCAAAGCCCTATCATAAGTGAGAGATTTATACTTTGTTGCCTTTGAGTTTTTTTCTGGATCGCAGTCATAAACACCATCTACCCTAGTACCTTTAAGAAGTGCCGAGACACCAAGTTCGGCAGCTCTAAGTGCCGAGGCCGAATCTGTAGTAAAAAAAGGATTGCCTGTACCGCCCGCTATAATTGCTACAGCGCCTCTATTCATGAGCTCTAATGCTTTGTCTCGCACGTAATATCTAGCAAATGGTTCCATTGGTGTAGAAGTGAAAACTTCACACTCAACACCTAAAGATCGAATAGAGATAGAGAGAGCTATGCTATTAATCACGGTAGCAAGCATTCCCATCTGGTCTCCTCTTACCCTGTCAAACCCTTTACCAGCGCCACTTAACCCGCGAAAGATATTTCCTCCGCCAATTACCAAAGCAACCGCAGTCCCACTTTTAACTACAGCCTTTATTTGCTGGGCATATTCAGCTAATACAGAGTTATCTAACCCTGATCCCTGAGGGCCTCCTAGGCTTTCGCCACTGAGCTTCAAAAGTACTTTAGAATATCTTGGCATATAATTAGATAAAAGGTTGCTAAAACCCGTTATATCAAACAAAAGTAATTAAAGATTATGAAAATACCAAGCAAGAGATTATCTTTGCATTCGTAATTGAAAGCTTAGTAAATACAAAGCAGTAGAAAGAAAAAACTAATCAATATTTATAAAATGGGAAATATCTTTAAGTCGTCTATTGGCAAAAAACTCATTATGAGTATTTCGGGATTATTCCTGATTCTTTTCCTTTTAATTCACCTCTTGGCAAACTCGGCATACTTGTTCGGTCATGAGGCGTTTGACACCATAATTGGAATTATGAGTACTCCGGTTGTAGTGGCAATGGTGCCAGTTTTAGCAGCAGGTTTTGTCATTCACATTATCTATGCTGGCTTACTTACTCTATCTAACTTGAAAGCTCGAGGGAACATAAGGTATGAGGTTAGCAACAAAGCTCAAACAGATTCGTGGGCCTCAAAAAACATGTTTGTTCTAGGTGTTATAATACTAGGGTTCCTTGTTTTCCACCTCACTCACTTTTGGGCAAAGATGCAGTTACCAGAGTTCCTTGGAAATCATGCCGAGAACGGAAATGTTTTAATGGAGCAAACTTTTAGCAATATCTGGATTGTTATCTGCTATATTATTTGGTTTATTGCCCTTTGGTTCCATCTAACACACGGTTTCTGGAGCGCATTTCATACCATTGGCGCCAATAACATGAAATGGATTAACAGACTTAGAGTGGTTTCGTATGTGTATGCTACACTTATTGTTTTAGGGTTTAGTGTAATTGCAATATTTGCACACCTCAAATCTAATGGAATAATTCTATTTGGCTAAGAGTAGCCAACAGTTTATCCTTAAGAGGAATAATTTATTTTAACTAACAAAAACTGGATTTAAATAAAAAGTTCTCGAATAATCCCGTCAGAAAGAAACAATTTTTCTGGCGGGATTTTTATTTTACCACTCTCTTCTATCAAATCTCCTTGCTCTAAAAAAGAGTTAAGAGTTTCTGTAAACTCTTCTGTTATAAATTGGCCAAATCCTTCTGTTTGACTTATATCAATTTCTATTTGATCGCTACCAAGCTCTGCTAGATTGTTAACGGCCATTAACCTCTTTTTGTCTATCCCCTCGATTTTACGTAAAGAGACCATAATAAACTCATTAAACCGATCTTTGGGAGAGATAGCCTCGGTCTTATAGAGCCTAGTCCCGTTTTGAATACCGTTAATATAACTGTTTATCCCTTTACAGTTCCAGGATCTTTCTCTTCCGTTAAAAGAGTGTGCCGCCGGGCCGAAACCAAAATAAGGAGTAAAATCCCAATAAGAACTGTTGTGACGAGATTTTAATCCTGGTTTACAAAAACTAGATACCTCATACTGGAAATAACCGGCCTCGGCTAAATATGATTGTAAAGAGCTAAACTGGCAAAAAGAAAATTGGTCGTTTATTGCCAAATACTCCCCTTTCAAATATTGGGTGTAAAGTTTTGTCTTTCTCTCTATAGTCATCTGATAACATGAGATATGCTCTGGAGCTAGTGAGATAGCTCTTTTTATATTCTCTCTCCATGTGTCCGTTGTGAGTCCTTCGAATCCAAAAATTAGATCTATACTTATATTATCGAAGCCACTCTCCCGTGCAATTTTGAACGCCTTTATTGCTTGTGCAGCTGTGTGCCTCCTGTTCATCCATTTAAGATGAGCATCATAAAATGATTGAATGCCAATACTAAGGCGGTTAAAACCAGCTTTTTTAACAGAATGCATAAATACTGGAGTAACATCTTCGGGATTTACCTCTAAAGTAATCTCTGGCTTACTACCAACATTTATCTCATCATTGCTATCGAGCTCATTATCGCGATTAGTCTCATTATCGCATACTGGATAGTATTTGCGGATATCTCTTAAAATAGAGCCAAGATGCGATGCCGTTAAAACAGACGGAGTACCTCCGCCAAAATAGATAGTATTAACATTTTCTTCTATCTGTGAAAACTCTATCGATCTACTCTTTATCTCTTTTCTTAAAGCTTTAACAAAACCACTCCTTTTACTCAGCATCTGGGTTGAATAAAAATCACAATAAATACAAAGCTGTTTGCAAAACGGGATATGGATATAGATACCAGCCACTCTATCTTAGAAGTAAATCTGTACTACCCAACTGACCCTCTTCTGTATAAATATCTACCGTGTAAACACCTTTACCAAAAGATTGGTTAGTAGAAAAGAAGATACAAACCTCTAGCTCACTCCCTTGATAATCTACCTCTCTAACTGCAGAATAAATCATTTGCTCTCCATTGGAGGTAAACACCTGTTGTTGAGAGCTTGTCATTAAAATACCATCGGGTCCTTTAACTCTAATATAAATTCGTCTCGGTCCTTTTATAGCAATTGAGTTCTCAATTAGATTCATACAAGTCTTTAGTTTTGCTGCACGGCTACTGCGATCAGTCTCATTATCTCTTGAGTTAATTGCAGTAAGTATAAAGCCCCTCCCTTTAAGAACAGAACCAACCTCTACCTTTTTGGCATATTCATCTGTAGTAGTTCTAAGATCGTCGTATCGACGCAAAGTCTGTTTAGCCTCGTCACGCGCAAGTACCGCATCTTTCCTAAGCGAAATATTTAAAGTGTTCAAGGAGTCTATCTGGAGGATATAGCTTCTCATTATGCTTCTTAATGTTCCTAACTCCTTCTCATATTGGCGAATTTTAGTTCTATTTGTAGCCTCAGTTTTCTTTACCCTTTCTATAAGTTGTTCTACCTTCTCTCTTTCTACTCCCAATTGGGCATTAATGCTGTCGTTATCAATACTGAGCACCTCATAATCATCTCTTAATTGAACCATTTGGGCAGTTAGCTGCTCTTTTTCTATTGTAAGATCTTTAATCATCCCGTTTCTGTCGATCCATATCCAAGCAAGAACCGCTGCCATAACAACTGCTATAGAAGCCATCACTATTACTAAAATTTTTAAATTCTTCTCGTTTCCCATATTAAATATTTTTTATCTTACATTATTTACTCCACACATCACAACTTACAAAATTATAAATTTTATCCCACACTCCTACATTAGTATAGATTATTTTTTAGCTTTGCATTAATAATATTCAATAACCTAAATATTACTACCATTATGGGAACAAATTTTGATTTTAAGAGATATCTTAACCGAGTTATTAAGTATTTCATATACTTATCAATTATTTTTATTCTAATAGTAGGAATATTCTCTCTTGCCACTAACAAAGAGTTTAATTTCTATAATCTTTTCCGCCCCGGCACAGGTATTCAACTTGCTGTATTCATAGTAGTTATGTCATTAATATATCCCCTTTTTGGATATGTTACTAAAAAGGTATATCTGAATAAAAGCTACGAAGACGATAAGGG
>JBAYBU010000088.1:0-6246 GCA_041669105.1 Bacteroidales bacterium
AAAACCAAAAGTGCAAGAGTAATCTCCGAAGCATTTTTTGCATTGAACAACACAAATCAAGCTAAGTTTTACCTAGACAAATACAGTATGTCAAATACTCTCCTCTCTAGGAAAGATATTTATTATGCAGGCATACTGGCCTATACGCAATCTAAGTATGAAGATGCTATTGAACTTTTCAAACAGGTGCTTTCTCCAGAAGATAGCCTTACGCAAAACGCTGCATACCATCTTGGGCGCTGTTATATAGAGATTAAAAATAAGTTTGATGCTCTAAACAGCTTTGCTATAGCTTCTCGCAGTAATTTGGATCTCTCCATAAAAGAGGATGCAATGTTTAACTACGCAAAACTCTCATTTGATTTAAACTCCGATATTTCAAAATTTAAAAACTATTTAGATACATACTCCCCTTCGGAACAAAAATTTAATGAAATCCAAAACTATATTGCCAACTCATATTTAGTTAATCAAGATTATAAATCGGCTATAAATATACTCCAAACCATAAAAAACCCTACTGCAAAAGAGATAGTTAATCTTCAAAAAGCAACTTTTTTAAGAGGAATACAACTTATTAATATAGGATCATACCGAGCGGCTATTCCCGTTTTTGAGTTGTCACTTAGCAATGGTTATTACAATAACAACTTAGCCAATGTTACTCAGTTTTGGCTAGCTGAGGCCTATTATCGTAACAACCAATTTAAAAGATCTGTAGATATGAATCTAGAACTAGCTACTAAAAATAGTAGTTTTAAAGGCAATCAAGAGTACCCAACTTCTCTTTATAATTTGGCCTATGGATATTTTAAAATAGGAAATTTCGCACAAGCCGAGCATTGGTTTAAACTGTATCTAAACCTCCCTCATGGGAAAATTTTATATTTCCAAGAGGCCATGACAAGATTAGGAGACTCTCACTTTATGCAAAGAAAGTATGAAGAGGCAATAAACGCCTTTTCGAGCGTTTCTGCTAGTAATAGAGAGTTAAAACAGTACTCTCTATACCAAACATCAATAGCAAAAGGGCTTTTAGGAGAAGAAGGAGCCAAAGCAAAACTTCTTAAAGAGCTCATCTCTAACGGGCTAAATAATACACTCTATCCAGAGGTGCTTTATGAATTGAGCAGAACTCTAATTCAGATAGGAGAAGACAACTCTGCTACTCAATATCTCACAGAACTAAGCCAAAAATTCTCTAATAGCTCTTATTACCCCAAAGCATTACTAGAGTTGGGTCTCATAAATTTAAATAAAGGAGATAATGCAGCAGCTATAAATTATTATAAGAAAATTTTAGAAGAGAGCCCCCAATCTCCAGAAGCACAAAGTGCAATAGCTGGGCTAGAGAATATATATCAAAACAGAGGAAATGCACAAGAATTTCTAAATTACCTAGATGGTTTAGGGCTTTCACAAACAAGAACCCCTTCGGAAAGAGAACTTATTGTATTTGGCTCTGCCGAAAAACAATTTATCTCTGGGAATTATGCCGCAGCTCTCTCTTCGCTCACTGCATTTATAAAAAGTTACCCGAATGGAACAAAAGCTGCACAAGCATGGTTCTACTTAGGTGAGTCCTATCAAAAAACAGGTAAACCCGATCTTGCATTAGATGCTTTTATGAAAGTAATGGAAATTGGAGAGGGCTCTTTTACAGAGCTAGCTACCTTAAACTATGCTAGAATTTCTTACAACCTAGAGAACTATAGAGAGGCAGCTAAAGCCTACTCCTCTCTTAGCCTAATTGCCAAATTAGAAAATAATGTGATTGAATCACATATTGGCCTTATGAACTCCTTCTTTATGGATAAACAGTACGAAAATGCTATAGCACAAGCTAATAAAACTTTACTTTTAAATATAGCCCAACAAGAACAGATACGCTCTAAATATATCATTGCAAAATCTTATTACACATTAGGTAACAGAGAAGCAGCAATGAGATATTTAATAGAGCTAGCCAAAAATAAAATAACTCCCGAAGGTGCAGAGAGTGCATATCTCATTATTTCTGATGCTTTCGACAAAGGTGATTTTGAGAAAGTAGAAGCAGAGGTATATGAATTTTCTGACTCTAATTCTCCTCAAAGCTATTGGCTTGCAAAAAGTTACATTCTTTTAGGAGACTCTTTTGCAGAGAGAGAGAACTGGGAACAAGCCCAAGCTACATACAATAGCATTTTGGAATCATACCCAGCAAACAGTAAAGATGATATCAAAGAGCAGATCAAAATGAGATTGTCAAAAATTGAAGAGAAAAAAAGTAAACAAGATGAAACTTTATAAGCACTTTATGATTTTAGCAGCACTACTGTTAGTTGCTGCAAAAAGCGATGCTCAACAAACTATAGACCCTACTCTAGAGGTAAATAGAGATTTTGATGCCAAACTACTTGAGATATCAAAGGGCAAACTTTATACAAGCTTTAACGACTCTTTAGGGCGATTCGACCTCTCCTTTGACTACACAATCTTTGATAAACCCATGAAAGATTTATATGAGTTCTCGCCCCTCTCCTCGGCACAAGTAGAGAAGAGCACAGAGGCATATATGCCATATCTTTTTATTAAAGCTGGGTCAAATATCCCTTTAAATCCATATGGCTCTATCTACCTACAACCTCGGCTTGGAAACAACTTCTCTCTAGTTATAAATGGTTCTCACAACTCATTCTTGGCAAAGCTAGCAACATATTCATTAGTAGACTATAAAGTAGAAAAGGGAGAGAGAAAAATAGCAGCCCCCTCTTCAAAAAGTGATGTAGGTATAAATTTTAAATATCGCTGGAACAAAGGAGAAGCTGGGGTAAAAGCTGATTATAACAATCAAATGAACAGCTACTACGGCTTTAACCAAGAGAAGCTTAATTCATTTATAAATATAGAACGCTACTCTAAAATCTCTTATATGAGAGATTCAATGAACCACTCTACAAATATTGCAGGAGCTAGCTTTTATCTCAAGTCGCTCAATAAAAACCCAAATAGCTTCTACTACAATGCAAATCTCTCCTACTCTAAATTGCACGACAACGAATCTCACCCATACTATTACATTGGATCTAATCCACAGCCACACCTATTACCGCCAGGAGGCGTCCCCGTTTCAGAAAACATCTTACACTCTAATAACAAGCTAGATGAACAGTACTTAAACTTATCACTCACCACAGGAGCTGGGTTTGCTGGGTTTAATAAAATTTTAGCTGGTGTAAGATATGAAGCTTCAGACTCCCGGTATAGTGACTCTCTAAATAGAAGTAATCTAGAACTCCACCCAAAATATCTTTTCAAAAAAGGCAAATGGAGTTTTGATTTAGGCTTTAAGTATAACGTCTGGTGGGATAGAGATTCTAGTGACTACAATATCTATTTTAGCTCTAGTGCACAATTAGAAATAGTGAACAACAAAATGTGGATATATGGTTTAATTGATGGGAAAAATAACTTTATGAACTATCATAAGATGCTAGAAAAAAATCTATGGATAAGCCCATCGACTCAAATACAAAATATAGAACAACCCGTTATTGCAAGGGTAGGCATCAAAGCGAACATTAAAGAGAAGCTCTCTCTCAACCTTTATGGTGGTTATTACGAATATCGCAACCAACTCTACTTCTTCGCTCAACAGATAAACTCCTACTCTAACGATTTCCCTATAAACAGTTTTGGTGCAATCTATAAAGACGAGAAAAGAACAGGGTTGGGTGCTCAGCTCTCTTTTCACAGTAAAAGTTTTGAAGGAGCACTCAATGCAGATCTATATAGCTTTAGAGACACAGAGAATAAAACCAACAATCACTACCACTACTCTCCTTTCGAGGTGGAGTCAATGGGGCGCTATAACTGGAGAGAGAGAATCATTGTGAGCTACGTTTTTAAATACAAACAGAAAACCCCAGGGTTAACAGATCAAAATCTTATAGACTCATCTATCCATCCAAATATAAATATCCCCTCGTATGCTAGACTAGATCTTAATCTTTCATATGTCTATAATAGTAATTTAACCTTTTTTATTCAACTCAACAATATATTAGACTCAAAGGTCTTCGAATATACAAACTATACAATGCCAGGGTTTAACGGAGGTGCTGGACTCTCTTTTAAACTCTGATATACAAATAATTAAATAATTTTTAAAACCCGATAATAAGCAAAATATTATTAGGTTTTTTTTTTGTTTTTTACTATCTTTGTTTCTTTAAAATTAGAGTATAAAAAGATGAATGAAATTGGATCTACTTTGGCCGACGGCCAATATTCAGCAGAGAGTATTCAGGTTTTGGAGGGATTAGAGGCGGTAAGAAAAAGACCGTCAATGTATATAGGAGACATAGGATCAAGGGGTCTCCACCACTTAGTGTACGAAGTTGTAGACAATTCAATAGACGAGGCATTAGTAGGTTACTGCTCGAATATAGAAGTTGTGATTAATCCAGACAACTCAATTACAGTATCCGACGATGGGCGTGGTATCCCCACAGGCATACACGAAAAGGAGGGCCGTAGCGCTCTCGAGGTTGTATTAACCGTTTTGCATGCAGGGGGCAAATTTTCTAAAGACTCCTACAAAGTGTCGGGCGGTTTGCATGGAGTTGGAGTATCGTGCGTAAACGCACTCTCAATTGAACTTGTTGCCGATATCTATCGCGAAGGCAAACATTTCCGTCAAGAATTTAGCAAAGGTATTCCAAAATATCCTGTTAAAGTAGTTGGAGAGTCTCAAAAAACAGGTACAACTATCACTTTTAAGCCCGATCCCGAAATTTTCGTTTTAGGAATCCCCTATAATTATGACATTCTTGCTACTAGACTCAGAGAATTAGCATATCTTAACAAGGGCATTACTCTCACTCTTACAGATTTGAGAGAGAGAATAGAACCCGAAAACGGAGACGAAATCGAAGGTGAAGCCGATGCCGAAATCCAATATAAAAGCAACATATACTATTCCGATCTAGGCCTGCTAGAATTTGTAAAATTTCTAGACGGAACTCGTGAAAATCTAACAGAAAACCCTATCTATCTAGAGACAGAAAAAACAGGTATGCCAATAGAGATAGCAATGCAATATAACTCTGGATTTTCCGAAAATATTCACTCTTACGTAAATAATATTAACACTATTGAGGGGGGTACACATCTTACTGGTTTTCGTAGAGGACTCACCACTACACTCAAAAGCTTTGCAGAGAAAAACGGTATGCTCTCAAAACTTAAGTTTGATATTGATGCATCGGATTTTCGTGAAGGTCTCACAGCAATTATCTCTGTAAAAGTACAAGAGCCTCAATTTGAAGGTCAAACCAAAACTAAATTAGGTAACTCAGAAGTTTCGTCAGCAGTTTCACAGGCTACCACAATGGCTCTAGACAACTATTTAGAAGAGAATCCAAGAGACGCAAAAATCATTATAGAGAAAGTTATTATGGCTGCAACTGCACGGCATGCTGCTCGTAAAGCTCGTGAAATGGTTCAGCGTAAAACAGTTATGTCTGGGTCGGGACTACCTGGCAAACTTGCAGACTGTTCTAACAGAGATGCAACTGTTACAGAGATATTCCTTGTAGAGGGAGACTCTGCAGGAGGTACTGCAAAAAGCGGAAGGGACAGAGATTTCCAAGCTATTCTTCCTTTAAGAGGTAAAATTCTTAATGTAGAGAAAGCTATGGAACATAAAGTGTTTGAAAGTGAAGAGATAAGGAATATCTTTACAGCACTAGGTGTTACAATAGGCACAGAAGAAGATAATAAAGCACTTAATCTCTCTAAACTAAGATATCACAAAGTAATAATTATGACCGATGCCGATGTAGACGGCAGCCATATTGCAACACTTATTCTCACATTTTTCTTTAGACATATGCAAGATCTTATTAAAAATGGACACGTCTATATTGCTACCCCGCCTCTATACTTAGTAAGGAAAGGAAAGCAAGAGCAATATTGCTGGAGCGAAGATGAAAGAGTAGAAGCTATTTTAAGAATAGGAAAAGGTAAAGAGAGTGGTGTTCACATTCAAAGATATAAAGGCCTCGGAGAGATGAATGCTATACAACTGTGGGATACAACAATGAATCCAGAAACTAGACTACTCCGCCAAATACATATAGATAATGCTGTAGAGGCAGATAGGATTTTCTCTATGCTCATGGGAGACGAAGTCCCACCTAGGCGCGAATTTATTGAAACACACGCAAAATACGCCAATATTGATAGCTAAATATTATAAGA
>JBAYBU010000089.1:0-6226 GCA_041669105.1 Bacteroidales bacterium
CTTTATTTAGCGGGGTTTTTTTATTCCTTTTTTTTATCCCTTTTACAAGTTTGCTTTCGCAAACAGAGAAAAATAGTGCTAACAAATTAGATAGTGTTGTGGTAGAGGCCTATCGAGCAGGAAAAAATACACCTGTAACACACTCGGCAATTAACCTAAAGGAGCTAAGAGAGAGTTCTCCGGTGCACTCTATACCTATGATTCTCTCTATGATGCCCTCTGTGGTCTCCTCTACAGAAGGTGGTAATGGCCTAGGTTACTCCTCTTTACGTATAAGAGGTAGCGAGGCAACTAGAATTAATGTTACTTTAAATGGAGTAGCTCTCAATGACGGAGAGTCTCAGCAAGTTTTTTGGGTTAACATACCTGCTTTTCAAAGCTTTCTACAAGATATCCAAGTTGTGAGAGGTGTTGGTACCTCTGTAAATGGTGCTGGTGCCTTTGGTGCAAGCATTAATATGAGAACTATCTTTACCCCACTCGAATCTTATGGTATGGCAGAGTTTGGAGTGGGTAGTTATAATACCATGTTAAGCACTGTTGGAGCGGGTACAGGTAGATTGACAAATGGGCTATCTGTAGATGTTAGATTTTCTCACAATAGTGGAGATGGATATATTAGGAATGCCAAAACAGATCTTAAATCTCTTTATGCTTCTGTTGGGTGGTATAAAGGGAATAATGCTTTAAGACTTAACTACATTATGGGAGATCAATACTCTGGTATTACTTGGGAAGGTATTTCTCGCGAACAGGCTACCAAAGATCGCCGTTTTAACCCGGCTGGTACGTGGCACGACGCTGCAGGAAATATCCACTACTACGATAACGAAATAGATAATTTTACTCAGCATCATATACAAGGCCATTATACCCATAGCTTCTCTCCATCGCTACTTTTAAGCTCTACTCTGCACTTTACAAAAGGCGATGGCTATTACGAAAATTATAAAGCAAACAAAAAATTCTCTTCTTATGGACTTCCCAACCAGATTATTGAAGAGATAACTTATAAAAAGTCTGATGTTATAATAAGACAGGGTATAGATAATCATTATGTAGCTTTTAACGCAAATTTAGCATATAATGGAGGTATTGTAAAGAGTACAACAGGAGTCTCATACTCTTATCACCATGGAGAGCATAAGGGCAAATTTTTATGGAGTATGTATAACAATAATATTCCCGCAAACTACCAATGGTATGACAATTATGGCTACAAATCTGACTTTTCGTTTTTTACAAAGGCAGAAGTAAATATCCTCGAAAAAATAGTTCTTTTTGCCGATTTACAATATAGGAGAGTAGATTACACCTTGCGAGGAGATGATAAAGATTTTGTTTCACTTAACTGGAACGATAGTTATAATTTTTTCAATCCTAAAGGAGGAGCTACATTTAACCTCAATAATAATAATCAGTTCTACACTTCGGTGGCAGTAGGCCGAAAAGAGCCAGGAAGGTCCGATATTAAAGAGTCTATAAAAGCTGGAAGCGCAAACGAGATTTTACCAGAGAGAGTTATCGATTACGAAATTGGTTATAGATATAGCTCCAAAAAACTGGCTATGGCAGCAAATATATATTTAATGGAGTATAAAGATCAACTTGTTCCCACTGGAAAAATTAGCGAAACTGGATATGTTATTAAAGAGAATGTAAAAAACTCTTATAGACGTGGTGTTGAGCTAACTGCAGCTTGGAAACCTATCAGTTTAATTGCTCTTAATGGGAATCTAACGCTAAGCACCAACAAAATTAAAGATTATACTCAATATTTAGATCTATTTGAGTTGGATTGGAGCCCTAGTGGCCAAAAGAAGCTTTATTTCAAAGAGACAGAGATAGCATTTTCTCCTTCGATTACAGCAATGGTCGCTCTCTCGTTTTATCCTACCAAAACCTCTTCTCTCTCTTTGATAGGAAAATATGTTGGAGATCAATATTTAGATAACACTTTAGACAAGAGTAACTCTGTACCTTCTTATTTTGTTACCTCTTTGACCGCCTCAAAAAGCTTTGAAATTAAAAGTAATAGGTTTATAGATATTCACTTTTTTATTGATAATTTATTTGATAATATGTATTTTTCAAACGGGTGGGTATATAAAGCTCAATTTACTGACGGATCTAAATATTTAGAAGAGGGAGTATACCCTCAAGCTGGAATTAACTTCACTGCAAAAGTATCTTTGAGGTTTTAAATTAAGAAATTATTTCATTATGAATTATGCCGAGATTTTTGGAGCGTTAAGTGGTTTTTTATATGTTTTTTTGGAGATTAAGCAAAATAAATATATGTGGTTTGTTGGGGGAATCTCGGCATTGGTTTACATTGCTATTTTTTTTAACTCTGCTCTTTTTGCCTCTATGGGATTACAAATGTGGTATGTTGGAGCTAGCGTGTATGGTTGGATTAAGTGGAGGAAACAAACTCAAGAGACTGGTGTAGAAGATCCTCTTGTTATGAAGCTTAACAGTAAAAAAGCAATTTGGTCTAGTGTTATGGCGCTTCTCGGATTTTTTATTCTCTGTTATATTTTATCTAAATATTCGATTCACCCAATGGCTGGTGTAGATGCATTTATTGCCTCCTTAAGTATGCTTGCTACTTACTGGGTTGCCAATAAATTCATAGAACACTGGCTTTTATGGATTGTAGCAGACCTATTTGCTATTTATATGTACCTTTCACAAGGGCTCTATGCTACTGCTTTACTTTATGTAGTATTTACCCTTGCAGCGGTAGTTGGTTTATATCATTGGAGAAAATTCCGAAAGGTTTTGGTTTAGCTTTTAAAATGCCTAATTTTGTCCCACTAAAAAATTGAAATATGCGCCTAATTGCAGACAGTGGTTCTACTAAGGTAGATTGGAGAGTTGTTTATGACGATGGCTCGGTAAAAAAGCTTGTTACAGCGGGAGTAAATCCATTTTTCCAAACTAAAGAAGAGATTGTCCATGAATTTAGGCATCACCTACTGCCTGATATAGGCGTAGGCGTATCTGTAAAAGAGATTCATTTTTATGGAGCAGGTGTCTCTACTCCAGATCAGGTTAAGACTCTTCAAAGTTGTTTTAGTGAGGTTTTCCCAAAAGCAATAACAAACGCATATACCGATCTCTTAGCAGCAGCAAGAGCTTTATGTAAGAATAAACCTGGGATAGTTGGTATTTTAGGAACTGGAGCCAATTCATGTTTTTATGACGGGAGAGACATTGTAGACAATGTCCCAGCATGTGGATTTATTTTAGGCGACGAGGGGAGTGGAGCTGTGTTGGGTAAAAAGCTTGTTTCGGACTATTTTAAAAGGCAACTACCTAAAGATCTTAACACTCTTTTTAATAAAGAATTTAATCTAACTTATGGGGGAGTTGTAGAGAGAGTTTATAAGCAGCCATTTCCAAACAGATACCTAGCAACATTTTCGCTCTTTTTAAATGAGAATAAGAGCCATCCTTATGTAGATAATCTTTTACGAGTTAGTTTCGAAGAGTTTTTTACCAGAAATATAATGCAGTACGATTATAAAAAACACTCTCTAAATTTGGTGGGCTCTATTGCTTTTTACTATAAAGAGATTTTGACAGAAATGGCAGAAAAGATGGGAGTTAAAATGGGCATTATAATTAAATCTCCTATTGATGCCTTGGCCGAGTACCATAAGTCTATTTAAACTTTAATCATGACAACGATAACAGAACAGACCTCAAAGTATAACGATTTAGATAAAATGTCTACGTTAGATCTTCTTGTGAATATGAATAAAGAAGATAAAACAGTACCTGTAGCGGTTGAAAAATGTATACCACAAATTGAGAAGTTAGTTACAAAAACAGTAGAGAGGTTAGAGAGAGGAGGGCGCCTTTTTTATCTTGGAGCAGGAACAAGTGGTAGATTGGGAATTCTTGATGCTTCCGAAATACCACCCACATTTGGAGCTCCATACGATCTTGTAATTGGTCTTATTGCTGGTGGCGATTCGGCCATTAGAGTAGCAGTAGAGGCAGCCGAAGATAACTGGGAGGGTGGCTGGAGCGATCTACAGCAATATTCTGTAAATGAATATGATGTAGTTGTAGGGATAGCTGCCTCGGGCACTACTCCTTATGTTATTGGTGCTGTAAAAAAGGCGCGTTTAAGAGGTATTTTAACTGCATGTGTTACTTGTAATCCAAACAGCCCACTAGCCAAAGAGGTAGAGATACCTATCGAGGCTGTTGTAGGGCCTGAGTTTGTTACCGGAAGTACTAGAATGAAAGCAGGTACAGCACAAAAGCTTGTTTTAAACATGATTACTACCACTACTATGATTAAATTAGGCCGTGTAAAAGGCAATAAAATGGTAGATATGCAGCTTACTAATTTAAAGTTAATAGATAGGGGAACCAAAATGATAATGGAGGAGGCCAATGTTAAAGATTATGAGAAGGCCAAAGAGTTACTTCTCACTCATGGTTCTGTAAGAAAGGCAGTAAATTTCTATAAAAATAACAGGTAATTTTTAATTACTAATGATAAAAAACAACCTTACATCTTCTTTACTCTCTAGCGCTGTAGATGAGCTGGCATCGCTGCCTGGTATTGGTAAAAAAAGTGCGTTGAGATTTGCTTTGCATCTACTAAAGCAACCTACAGAAAATGTAAATAGATTTGGAAAATCTATTATTAAGATGAGAGAAGAGATTAGATATTGCTCTTTATGTAATATGATCTCTGATACTCCAATATGCTCTATCTGTTCTGATAAAAGGCGGGACAGATCTCTTATTTGTGTAGTAGAGAGTATCCGTGATGTAATTAGTATAGAAAATACAGGAGAATTCAATGGATTATATCATGTGTTAGGAGGGATTATCTCTCCTATGGATTCGATTTCTCCTTCTGACCTTGCTATTGATTCACTTGTTAAAAGAGCATCCGAAGTTGAAACCAAAGAGATATTTTTAGCTTTGAGTACCACTATGGAGGGAGAAACAACATCATTTTTTTTATATAAGAAAATAAGCATCTATCCCATTGAAGTAAGTACCATCGCAAGAGGGGTAGGATTTGGAGACGAACTTGAATATACCGACGAGGTTACGCTGGGGCGTTCAATTATGAATAGGCAACCATTTATTCCTAATAATAAATAATTACAATTATGTATGAATTTCCTCAATCACATGAGTTTCCTCTATCGTGGCTATTAATAGCCTTTACTTTATATACCTGTTTACTTTTTTTTGTCTCTTGGCTTACCTCTAGAAAGGCCGATTCGGGATCGTACTTTCTAGGAAACAAAAAATCTCCATGGTATATTGTGGCGTACGGTATGGTAGGAACTTCCATCTCTGGAGTGACTTTTATATCGGTGCCAGGTAATGTTCTAAATCAGAATTTTTACTACATGCCCCTTGTTTTGGGGTTCTTAGTAGGCTATGTTGTTATAGCGCAAGTTCTTATACCGTTGTATTACAAGATGAATTTAACATCTATATATACTTACTTAGAAAAACGGTTTGGGTTTTTTACATATAAGACAGGTGCAATAGTTTTTATGGTTTCAAGAATTTTAGGAGCAGCTGTAAGGATTTTTGTGGTGGTTTTGGTTTTACATACCTTTTTACCAGCAGGTTCTGTCCCTTTTTGGGTAGTCACTTTTATCTTTATGCTTTTGATATTTTTATACACCTTTAAAGGAGGTGTAAAAACAATTATTTGGACAGATGTACTTCAAACTACATTTATGTTGTTGGCAGTATTTTTAACAATATACAGTATTTCAAAACAGATGAATTGGAGCATGGGCGCTATGATATCAGAAGTTAATAGCTCTGTGTTTTCAAGTTGGTTAGATTGGGATTGGGGTAGCCGTACAAATGCTATTAAGCAATTTATTGCCGGTATGTTTATTACTATTGCAATGACTGGGTTAGATCAAGAGATGATGCAAAAAAATCTCTCATGTAAAAATATTAGTGAGGCTAAGAAAAACGTATATACTACAAGTGTTACAATTGTAGTTGTTAACTACTTTTTCTTACTACTTGGTGCTGTTTTAGCTATTTATGTAAGTGCCGAGCTTGGTGGAATGGGAGAAATTGGATTAGCCGATGCCGAAGGCTTTTTTACAAAAGCTCAAACAGATAAGCTTATTCCAACAATAGCTAGCCAATATTTAGGCCTTGGAGTGGGGCTCTTTTTTATAATTGGACTTATTTCGGCCTCATATCCAAGTGC
>JBAYBU010000090.1:0-6208 GCA_041669105.1 Bacteroidales bacterium
CTACTTTTGTTTTAACTATAATTGCTCCAGAAGTAATATCGCCATATTCGGCAGAAAGCACTCCTTTAAGAACCTCTACTGACTCAATATTATCTGTAGAGATTGAGCGGAAGTCCATAATGTCTGGCTTTATACTAGTATTATCTGGATCTGAAGATATATTAATGTTCGCATCGCCCGATATTCTAGCGCCATTTATCAAAACGCCTACCCCTCTTGCATTACTTGAATTTGAACTGATAGATCGAATAGTGATTAAGTTTTGATCTACAAGTGTAGGGTTTTTAGTAAGAGAACCTGGCATAAGCTGCATAACATCGGCCAAGCTAGTAGCTTGGACGTGCTCTATCGCTTTTTTATCTACCCTAGAAGATGAGTTCATACTATTGCCAGCTTTGGCGGTTACAACTACATCTTGTAAAGTTAGATTCTCTTCTTCCATCTGTATTTTAAAATCAGACACATTTTTTTGAAGTACTACAGACATTACGAACCTCTGATAACCAAGAGAATTCACCTCTAAAGTATAAGTTCCTGGAATGATACCGGTAATTCTAAAAAGTCCATTGTCGTCTGAAAAACCCCAGAGATTTAGTTCTTTGATTAATACTTGTGCATAAGGGATAGCTTCTTGAGAGCTTTTAAGTGTGATCTTTCCATTTAGAGTCACCCTCTCTTGAGCACTCGCAACGGAAGTTTTTGGTATTATCCATACGAATAATAACATCAATACCAATAATTTTTTCACGATAAGTTTAGTTAGGTTAATGAATAAAACTTGCTGTTTTTTTAGTGTTCTATTGTAATATAATATAGTTAGAGGAATAATTTATTGGTAAGATGATTTAATCATTCATCACCTAACTAGAATATACTAGAATATACTAGAATATAATATAGCAAATGTATTAAAAAACATTAAATTTTCTATATTTTAGTAAGACTTTTAACAATTTTCATTAGTTTTGCATCAAACTAAAACAAGATTGATGTGAAACTACTAACTGTTATAAGCAGCTAAAGTTATCTAAGTCAACTAACAAATGGACTCTATTTGCATTTAAAAACAGAATATATATGAAAAACCATTATCTATTAAAAACAAAAAAATAAATGAAGAACTTGAAAAAAAATTGGTTTCGCCATTTAATACAGTGGGGAACAGTCATTGCGATTATCATTTTTATGACAAAGATTTTTGGCAATGCAAATCCAGATTGTGAGGCGTACTGTCCTTTTGGTGGGCTACAAACTCTTGCAACCTACCTTGTGGCTGGCTCTTTAGCTTGCAGCATGACTGCAACACAAATTATGATGGGTGTTGTCCTTGCAATTGGAGTTATTTTATTTAGCAAGCTATTTTGTGGATACCTTTGTCCTTTGGGATGGGCTACCGAATATCTTGGTAAACTTCGTAAAAAACTTAAAGTAAAAGAGATTGTAATTAAAGGTGGATCGATAGCCGATAGAGCTCTCCGCTCTTTTAAATACATCTTACTGTTTTGGATCTTTTATATGACGGTTAGCAGCTCCGAGCTTTTTTGTAAAGCATTTGACCCTTACTACGCTACTGCAACAGGTTTTATGGGAGAGATAGTGCTTTGGATGACCATTGTATCTATAGTGATATTTATCCTTGGGAACTTCTTTGTTAAAATGTTCTGGTGTAAATACCTTTGCCCACTTGGAGCACTTAGTAATATATTTAAGTTTGCAATAACTTTTGTAGCACTAGTAGCTGTATACGCTCTATTTGACTTTACTGGATTATCACTTTCATGGGTATATCTTCTTGCCGGAGCCGCTCTACTAGGATGGCTTTGGGAGATTATCTATCTCGAAGCAAAAGTATTCCCTCTTCTTAAGGTTGTGAGATCTACAGAAAAGTGTACAGACTGCGGTGTTTGTGCTAAAAAATGTCCTTACAATATTGATGTAGATAAAGTTGACTCTGTAAAACATATAGATTGCACCCTTTGTGGGGAGTGTATTGCAAGCTGTAACTTTGACGCTCTCACTTTTGGTGGAAAGAAAAGTTTCCGTTGGCTACCTGCTATCCTCACTATTGTACTGTTTTTTGTTGCACTATTCCTTGGAAGTAGAATAGAGCTCCCTACGATTGACGAAAAATGGGGAGACGAAGCTAAGTATGAGCATCTTGAAAAAGTTAAAATTGATGGACTTCGTTCGGTAACTTGTTTTGGTAGTGCTAAAGCATTCTCGGCTAAGCTACGTCAAATACCTGGTGTATATGGTGTTGCTTCTTTTGTAAAAAGTGAATATGCAATTGTTTACTTTATTCCTACAGAGGTTTCAGAAGAGACTATTCGTGAAGAAATTTATGTCCCTGCTAAGCTCAAAATTAAAACACCTCCAGCAGATGTAGAGCTAATTAAAGTAATTACAATCTATACCGACGGAATGTTTGATAGGATGGACCCTAACTATTTTGGTCTTCAAATAAGAAATACAGGAAAAGCATACTACGGATTAGAAACCGAATATAATTGCCCTCTAATTGTAAGAATATTCATGGGCGTAGACGAGCCAATCGATCCTAAGTTCTTGAAAAAGATGGTAGAGATGAAAGAACTAGAAATGCCAGTTAGTGGTGGTGGAGTTAGAATAGTTAAAGTAGGATATGACTACGAGGGCATGTCAGACGTTGTAGATACCATTACTAGAAGAGAATTCCTTATACGTCAGTTTGAAGTATTCTCTGTTAAATTTGGTAGTCAAAAAGAGTGGATAGGTAAAAATGAAGCTGTTTATGAAATTACATATCCAAATTTAGACAAACCACTTGTTGCAAGAAATCTGCCTTATTTGTCTAACCATCTTTCACAGCAAAAAGGTGTTCTAGGAATTGAAACATTAATAAATGAAGAGAATGACTATTGCTTCCATATTACTTACTCAAAAGATGCTATCGATGAAGATAAGATTTGGGAAGTAATTACCATGCCAAAATGGAATATTAAAGGACGTGATGGAAATGTTACTGAAGTTGATGCCAAAGTAGCATTTGAAAATAAAGGTAAAACATTATAAATCAGAATTAAAAGCTAATCGAAAGAACCCACACTTATAAATGTGGGTTCTCTCATTAAAAACCAGACAATTAGCATGAAACAAATTACTAGAATTATTACACTGCTAATATTGCTTTCAATTTTCACCCCTGCAAAAGCAGACGAAGGCATGTGGCTAATTAACCTGTTAGACAAAAACCTAACGGCTAAGATGAAAAAAGCAGGGCTCAAAATAGACTCTAAAATAATTTATGACCAAAATAATGTCTCATTAAGCGATGCCGTTGTTGCTTTAGACTTTGGATGTACAGGCAGTATAATTTCTGAAGAAGGGCTTTTAATAACCAATCACCACTGTGCTTATGGAGACATTCACTCATTGAGTACTCCAGAAAAAAACTATTTAGAAGATGGTTTTTGGGCAATGGATCGCAATCAAGAGATACCAATCAAAGGTAAATCTGTCTATTTTTTAAGAAAAGTAATTGATGGTACCAATGAAGTTAAAGAAGTTGTAGACTCATTAAGAAAAGAGGGAGACCCTGCTGGATTCCGCAAAGTATCTTACATTATAGAGAAAAAGCACAGTAAAGAGAGTGGAATGGAGACAATGGCAATGTCTATGTGGAGAGGGACAAAATATTATATATTTTTTTATGAAGTATATACCGATATCCGATTAGTGGGAGCCCCACCTGTTTCAATTGCAGCATACGGAGGCGACATAGATAATTGGGAGTGGCCTCAGCATAAAGGCGACTTTGCATTATATCGTGTTTATGGTAACAACAAAGGGAAACCAGCAAAATATTCGGAAAGTAATATCCCTATTATTCCAAAAAAAATATTAAACATCTCTACAAAAGGTGTTAAAGAGGGAGACTACACTATGATTATGGGATTCCCTGGAAGAACAAATCGTTATAGATCTTCATTTGGTGTAAACGAAATTGAAAAAGTAACTAATCCTGTATCAGTTAAAATGCGTGATAAGAAACTAAAGATCATGAATAGTTTTATGGAACAAGATCCTAAAACACGCCTCATATATGCCGACCACTATTTTAGTGTAAGTAATGTTCAAGAACTCCAAGCAGGTGAAGTAAATAACTTTAGACGTTTTGGAGTAGTCAATATTAAAGCAGAAGAAGAGAAAGAGTTGCAGGAATGGATAGAGAGCAACTCCGAAAGAAAGGCTAAATATGGCAACCTATTAAAGGATTTAGAAGCTACCTACAAACTAGCGGCAGATATAACTAATCAAACAAAGTATTTCCAAGAGACTATGGTTTCTGGTCAAGGCTTTGTATTTATAGCTAATCGTGTAAACTCGTTACGAAATGCAATTCGTAAAGAAAAGTTTGACACACTAAAACCTGGCTCGAGAGCACATCGTTTATTGGTAAAAACTGTAGAGAACGGCTACCAAAGATCTGTTATGGAGGTAGAGAGAGAGCTAATGACTTTTCAAATAAGGGAGTTTTTAGCAAATGTTAAAGGAGAATTTTGGGGTGAATATATAACTTGGCTTAATGCCGAGTTTAAAGGAGATGCAAACAAAATTACTGAGTACATCTTTGACAACTCAATTTTGCTTAACCCAGATAAATTCAAAGAGGCTTCTTCAAAATCACAGCCTGTTACACTCTATACTCAAGATCCAGTATATTTACTTGTTCAATCGGCAAGTATTGTAGAGTTTAATCAAGCACTAAATAGAGTTACTAGAGGCAATCGAGTTATGTCGCTTGAGACACAATACACTCGTCTTTTATACCAAATGAGAGAAGAGAAGGGAGTTGTCCAATACCCCGATGCTAACTCTACATTAAGACTAACGTATGGCACAGTAGGGCCTATAAATCCTTCGGATGGAGTTTACTATAGTGCTCAAAGTACAGCACAAGGTTTCTTAGATAAGTATAATCCAAATAGTTATGAATTTAATATTAAGCCCGAAGTGTTGTCGCTTATCAAATCAAAAGATTGGGGTAGATGGGGCTCAAAAGGGACTATGTATATTAATTTTCTATCTAATAATGATATCACAGGCGGGAACTCGGGTAGTCCAGTATTAAACGCACATGGAGATATAGTTGGGTTAGCCTTTGACGGCAATAAAGAGTCTTTAGCAGGTGATGCCTATTTCCATCCAGAAATGAACAAATGCGTGAATGTAGATATTCGTTACGTACTTTGGATAATTGAAAAGTACGCAAAAGCCACCCATCTATTAGATGAGATGAACTTTATCAATAAATAAAAAAACGTATGAAACAGACAATAAGAAAAAACACCCTATTGCTTGTAATGCTATTTAGCTTTGCAATAGGATTTTCACAAAGTTTTGATGTAAGTCAAAATTTACCTATAGATAAAAATTTTAAGATCGGTAAGCTAGAGAACGGCCTTACCTACTATTTAAGAGAAGCAAAGAATCCAGAAGGACGCGCCGAGTTTTTTATTGTACACAACGTAGGGTCTCTTCAAGAAAATGAAGACCAAAGAGGGCTTGCCCACTTTCTTGAACACATGGCATTCAATGGCACTAAAAACTTCCCCGATAAAAGCTTGCTTGAATACTTTGGCGGAATAGGTGTAAAGTTTGGCTATAATATTAATGCATACACATCAATGGATAGAACTGTATATAATATATCTGCAGTTCCTGTTAAACTTAGAAGTACTATTATAGACTCTGCTCTGCTTGCACTTCACGACTGGTCTCACTACATCTCTTGTGAGCAAGAAGAGATAGATAAAGAGCGAGGAGTAGTACGCGAAGAGTGGCGCCGAGGCGATGACGCACGTACTCGCATGATGAAAAGCATAAACAGGGTTGTCCAAACTGACTCTCGTTTTGCAGAAAGAGATGTTATTGGCTTAATGTCTGTAGTAGATAATTTTTCTAGAGAGACACTCATAGACTATTATCATAAATGGTATCGCCCCGATTTACAAGCTGTTATTGTTGTTGGAGATATAGATATAGATGATATCGAACAGAGAATTAAGGAGAGGTTTTCTACTATACCAAAAATAGAAAATGGTGCAGTAAAAGAGATCTATTCAATCCCAGAAAATAAAAAGCCAATAATAGCCTTTAACACCGATCCCGAATCAAAAGCCATATCTGTTAGAATCGTAATAAAAATTCCTCTTAGAACAGAACAAGA
>JBAYBU010000091.1:0-6188 GCA_041669105.1 Bacteroidales bacterium
CTTACGGAGTTCAAAATTTTGACCAAGATACTTTCTTCTAACCTCGGGATTGTTGGCAAGAACTTCTGCTGTACCACTCTCTAGAATACTACCCTCAAAAAGAAGATATGCCCTATCTGTAATGGCAAGTGTTTCATGTACATTGTGGTCAGTAATGATTATACCAATATTTTTAGTTTTGAGGTTAGAGATAATGTGTTGAATATCCTCTACTGCAATTGGATCTACCCCAGCAAATGGTTCGTCTAATAGAATAAATTTGGGATCTATTGCTAGAGCTCGGGCTATTTCGCATCTTCTCCTTTCCCCTCCAGAGAGTTGTATCCCTAAGTTTTTACGAACTTGATGTAAAGAAAACTCATCTAGGAGCTCTTCTAATCTATCTTGCCTTTGAGTTTTGTTAAGGTTAGACATCTCCATCACAGCCATAATATTGTCTTCTACACTAAGCTTTCTAAAGACAGAAGCCTCTTGTGCTAGATAGCCGAGGCCTTTTTGAGCTCTTCTATACATTGGTAAACCGGTAATCTCTTCGTTATCAAGGAAAATTCTACCAGAATTTGGTTTAATAAGCCCTGTTATCATATAGAAAGTAGTGGTTTTACCTGCACCATTTGGGCCCAAAAGACCAACTATCTCTCCTTGCTCTACCTCTATTGAGACATTTTTTACTACTGTACGAGCACCGTACTTTTTTACTAAGTTACTGCTATATAAACGCATCTCTTATTTTAATTCCAATTTTAGATCTTTTTGCATCTCCTTTACCTCGGGATATTTTTCTGAGATAAATTTTGCTTTCTCGGTAGAAGTGTATAATTTTTTATCAGACTCTTTATCGTCTGGCGCAATCTCTATATCTAATGTGATCTCTTTGTTGTTTAAGTTTACCTTCAAAAACTCTACCAATCTTATTTTGCAGTGTTTATCTATCCAGTTTTTTTGTAACTCGTTTCTAACCAGAAACAAAATATTACTGCTCTCTTTTACAATAGGCTTGGTTTGAGAGATTGCACTAGAGAGCCTCGGGAGAGCGCTTTCTGACTTTGCCATTTTTAGCCAAACACTATTAAGTTTTTCGGTATCAATGACATCAGACCCTATCTCCTGTCTTACTGCTTTAGCTTTACTCCTCTCTTTATCACCTGCGCTTTTCATAAGATCTTTAATAGAGATAGAGGTGGCAGTACCCTCTACGGGCTCTTTGTTAGGTACTTCTATTGTAGGTGTTTTGTCTGATTCAACTTTAGGCTCCTCTGTTGGCTTAGGATTAATTTGGGGTTTTACCTGGTCCTTTATCTCTGGTTTAGCTTTTGGCTTTTGCTGAGGCTCTACCCATGAGGGCGACTCTATTTGGCAAAGCTTTAATAACGACAACTCTATATGAAGCCGAGGGTGTCCACTGCTTTTATAACTAGCTTCGCATGCCGAGGCAATGTTTAGTGCTTCGTAGAGGAATTGCAGAGAGCACTCTTTTGCCTGATCCTTATATTTTTCTATTAGTGATGGAGCGAGTTCTAGTAACGGAAGTGTAGATTTATCTTTACAGATTAGTAAATCTCTAAAATGTGAGCTCAAACCCCCTATAAAATGAAGAGCATTAAACCCTTTAGAGAGTATTTGATCAAATATTAGGAGCGCAGCACTGTGCTCATTTTTGAGTATATTATTGGTTATCTGTATGTAGTATTGGTAATCCAAAACATTTAAAGAGTCGATTACGTTTTGGTATGTTATAGTTTTGCCACAGAAAGCAACTGCTTGATCAAAAATTGTAAGAGCGTCTCTCATTGCGCCATCTGCCTTTTGTGCAATTACATGCATTGCCTCTAAATCACACGAGACCTCTTCTTTTGCTGCAATATCGGTTAAGTTTCTAACAATGTCTTCTATAGAGATTCTGTTAAAATCATACGTTTGACACCGTGAAAGTATGGTAGGTAATATTTTGTGTTTTTCTGTTGTTGCAAGAATAAATATAGCGTGTGCAGGCGGTTCTTCTAGAGTTTTTAAAAAGGCATTGAACGCACTTTGTGAGAGCATATGTACCTCGTCTATTATATAAACACTGTATTTCCCGATTTGAGGAGGTATTCTAACAAGTTCGTTTAGTTGTCTAATGTCTTCTACCGAATTATTAGATGCTGCATCTAGCTCGTGAATAGAGTAGGATCGGTTTTGAGCAAATGAGACACAAGATTCACATTGGCCACAGGGTTCCATCTGCTCTCCAGGATTACTGCAATTTATGGTCTTGGCAAAGATTCTGGCAGTAGAAGTTTTGCCTACCCCTCTTGGACCGCAAAAGAGATAGGCATGTGCAAGTTGGTTTTTTACCACCGAATTTTTAAGTGTAGTGGCAATATTCTCTTGTCCTATAAGGCTTTCAAAGCTATCAGGACGGTATTTTCTAGCAGAAACAATAAATCTTTCCATACCATGCAAAAGTACAAATTTTTATCTAATTTTGCATTTGCTAAACAATGTTATTTATGAGACGAATTATTCTATCGGTTTTCATGCTTCTTGTTTTTAATGGAGTAGAAGCCCAAAATGTACTTAGAGAGACCCGAAATACTTTTGCCAATTACGGTGCAAAAATTACCAAAGTTGTCATTCCATCTACCTCCTTAGCCGATCTTATGCTTAGAGATGCTGTTAATAAAGGTTGGCGAATCTCTCCTTTTGAGTTTTGTTCTATGGATGAATACAATAAGATAAAAGAAGACACTAGTTATTTTTTCCTTCTTAGAGTAGATGGTCGTTTCCGTAATGAGCTTGAGCCCAAGATAGAGTACTTAACTTTAATTAAAGGGGGGGCCGAGGTTAAAAGAGGACTTTACAGCAGTCGTGATATTTTGACTCTCCCTTTACAAGAGATTGAAGAGAGTTCTGGAACCAACCTTTACTTGATACCTATGTACATCGATCTTATTCAAAACCATATATATAGGGTTCAAAAAGATCTCTCTCTTGCTTTTAAGGGCAATGCTATATATTCCAATAAAGTGGCTGGTATTAAGGAGAAGAACTTTCTTTTTTCTATTGACCTTCTTAATTATAAAACAGCAGAAGAGGATTTTTCTGAGCTTTTTAATGGAGAGGTTAAATTGGTAACGGACACAGAAATAGAAGATGCTATTATCGAAAACAGGACCAATACAGTTGTTCCTATTATTATAAAACCAAAAGGAGGCTCTCGTGGTTCTTACTGCTACAAACTGCTTGTAGGGACAGATAGTCACGAGCTATTCTTTTTTAGAAGGCATAAAATTTCTAGAAGAGTGCCTTTAGGATTCACAAAGGAAGATATTAGAAAAATATCGGTACCTTTTCAGTTTAACTATTAATGGACATTATTACATCACAACTTGAGTCGGGTATAGGGTATGCATTTCATAAAATCTCTTCTCCTGTAGCGTATTGTGCTTTGAGTATAAAGGCAGGGACAAGAGACGAAGCCGATAATTTTAATGGAGTTGCCCACCTTACGGAGCATATGTTGTTTAAGGGAACTTCTAAAAGAGGTGCTAAAAGGATAAGTAATTTTCTTGAAAGACTTGGGGGAGAGCTAAATGCTTATACTACTAAGGAGGAGACCGTGATTCATGCTACGGTTCTTAAAGAAGATATAGGCAAAGCAGTAGAGCTACTCTCAGACTTGGCATTTAACTCGCTTTTTCCAGAGAAAGAGTTTATTAAAGAGAGGGAGATAGTTTTAGAGGAGATCTCATCTTATAAAGATATCCCTGCAGAGCAGATTCTCGATGATTTTGATCATTACCTTTTTGGAGAGCATCCTCTTGCAAAGCCAATTTTAGGAACAGCAAAAAGTGTTAAAAAAATAGGTGTAGAGCAAATCAAGAAGTTTACCGACAGGTACTATAAGCCTTCTAATATGACCTTCTCTATAGTGGCAAACATGTCTAACGAGCGCGCTATGTCGTTGGTTAATCGCTATTTTGGAGGGGGAGATAATTTATTGACTTGGCCTAGCCCTAAAGAGTTAGAAGTTGAGTCAAAACAGCTTTTCTCTAGCAGTAAATCACTATTAGGGCCCTCTATCTCTCAACCAGAAAAGAGAGTTGTAAAGAGGACTTTTCAAGCTCACTGTGTAGTAGGCGTTCCTGCATACGATCTTTACGATCCTAGGCGTTTGCCTCTGGCTCTGCTTACCAATATATTAGGCGGGCCTGCCCTTAACTCAAAACTAAATCAAGCTCTTAGAGAGAAATACGCAATGGCATATACTGTAGATGCCAGTTATACACCTTACACCGATACTGGCTTATTTACAATCTATTTTGGGACAGATAAAAATAATATTGATAAGTGTCTAAATATATTAGATAATCAGCTAGAGGTTATAAGAGATAGGGGCTTTACTCCAACTGCTCTAAAAGCTTCAAAAAAACAACTTTTGGGCCAACTGGCTATTTCTATGGATAATGCCGAGGCTCAATGTCTCACTATGGGTAAGTCTATGCTTTTTTATAATAAGGTAGAACCCATAGAGGTAATTAGAGAGAAAATTTTAACAATAGAATCTAGTCAATTACTGCAAATTGCACAAGAGCTATTAGATAGAAACAAGATGTTTACTTTGATTTATTCATGATAGACTAAATTTCAATCGTTAGGTATCATAATATAAATCAAATTAATGGCTAATTCTATTTAGGATGTTTTTTTAGATTAAAACTCTGTTTTATGAACATTAATTTAGACGACTATCTAGAACAAACTGCTTCGGAACTGCCTGCTGCATTGGAGTGGGTAGAGAGGGAGACTCATTTACGTACTAACCATGCAAGAATGTTAGCGGGGCCAATACTGGGCAGATTGCTCATCACTTTTTCTAAGATGATTAAGCCGCAAAGAGTTCTTGAGATAGGGACTTTTACAGGATACTCTACCATCTGTTTGGCGCAGGGGCTCGTAGAGGGAGGTACTTTAGATGCTTTGGAGAAAAACGATGAGTTAGAGGATTTAATTGCCGAGGGTTTTGAAAGGGCAGAGCTTTCAAATATCATATCGCTTCATATAGGAGACGCCTGCAAAATTTTAAAGCAGTTCTCTAACAATAGTTTCGATTTGGTTTATATAGATGCCAATAAAAGGGAGTATTGTAAATATTATGAACTGGTAATACCTCTAGTAAAACCTGGTGGTTTTATACTTGTAGATAATGTTCTTTGGAACGGAAAAGTACTTATAGATCCATTGCCTGGCGATGTTCAGACTCGAGAGATAGCTCAGTTTAATAAAATGGTAAAAGAAGACCGCCGCACTGTGAATTTTATTCTACCACTTCGCGACGGTCTCAATATTATTCGTAAGCTTTAAAGATATTCAATATCCATATTGTATCTCCAACGGCCAAAATAGAGATTTTCTCCTCTCCACTCAACTTCGCCTCTTTGAAAGTCTACTGTTTCGCTTCTTGGATATATTTTAGCTGGGAAAAATGGTTGTGAAACATCTTGATTTACTATTAACCGGTATGGGTCTAACCCTTTTGTGAAGAAATAGTATGTTTCATCTGCTCCTTGCAAAAACTCTTTTCCTTCTTTTTGAGCATGCTCATTTACGTTAGCATTCTCTTTTGCCACGTACTCTTTTACTCTGCCAAAAGATTGATCTACTGGAACCCAGCCTACTCCCTCGAAATAGGCCTCGGCCCAATCATGAAGATTTTTGTTGCCTGGGTGCATCATCCAACCCGATTGCCATTTTACTGGAATGCCAGCTGCTCTTGCCATTGTAATAAATAGAAGTGAAACTTGCCCGCAATCTCCATGGTGGTTGGCAAGTACATATTCTGGAATATTGTCTATTGTAGAGTACTCTCTTGCGCTAGCCCAAGGGAAATTGCTGTCTATCCATTCGTAAATTTTCTTAGCTTTTAGATATGGATTTGTCTCTTGCCCAACAACTTCTTTAACTCTGGCTTTTATATTTTCGCTAAAGAGAATATGTGGAGCCCTCTCTACTGTGTGCTCTTTATATAGCTGTGATTCTGTATTATACTCTTTTACATCCTCTGCCTTAAATAGATGTACCTGAGCATAAGAGGTGTAGGCGAATTCATAGTTGAAAACTGTTGGTTGGCCTTCTACGGCTGTAGCTTCCATATAGATGCTCTTGTGTGCATAGTTGTCGGGGGCAATTATATAGAGTGGTTGTGA
>JBAYBU010000092.1:0-6187 GCA_041669105.1 Bacteroidales bacterium
TACTCTTATTTACAAGGTGTTCACAAAAAGAGTATTTAACTTTAGATGGTTTTACGCAAGGCACAACCTATCATATTGTTTACTCAAATGATATAGGATATCCATTGGACTCTCTTATCTCATCTATATTAACAGATGTAGATAATTCGCTTAGTGTATATAACCAGGAGTCTCTAATTTCTAGAATAAATAGAGGAGAAGAGATAAAACCCGATTCTCTTATTAGAATTGTTTATGAAAGATCTTTAGAAATTTACCATTTAAGTGATGGACTGTTTGATGTTTCGGCCTCTCCACTATTTAATATTTGGGGGTTTGGCTTTAGTAATCGTTCGGTTATAACAAAAGAGGTAATTGACTCTGCTTTGCGCCTAACCGGGATGGAAAAAATAAGATTAGAAAATGGTTATTTTATTAAAGAGCTACCTGGGGTAACAATGAACTTTAATGCTATTGCTAAAGGGTATACTTGTGACCTTATTGCTGGGGAGTTTAATAAACTCGGCGTAGAAAATTATATCGTAGAGATAGGAGGAGAGATTGCTTGTAAAGGGAAAAATCCTTATGGTAAAAAATGGAGTGTTGGTATAGACAAACCACAAGAGGGTAATATTATTCAAGGCGCCCATATTCAGGATATATTGCTCCTTTCTGAGGGAGGGCTAGCTACTTCTGGTAATTATAGAAAATATTATGAAGAAGGTGATCAAATATATTCTCACACTATTAATCCAAAAACAGGTTATCCTGTAAGGCATAATCTCCTTAGTGCTACTGTTTTGGCAAAGGACGCGATGAGTGCCGATGCCTATGCGACATGGTTTATGGTAGCGGGATTAGAAAAGGCAGTAGAAGTTTTAGAAAAAAATAACGATATTGAGGGATATTTAATATATATATTAGATGGAGAATACAAAGTTTATAAGAGTAGTGGAATTGAGATCAAGTAATTTAAAATACAACTATTATGAGTAATAATATTTCTAGAAGATCATTTATTAAGGGTTTGGCATTTACTGGTGCTGGTTTTGGCCTAGGCCTTGGAGTTCCAAAGATTTTAGGAGTTAATAATCGCTTTGATACCATTGTAAAAGGAGGCGTTATTTATAGCGGCGAGGGGGGGAAGCCTTTTCTTGGAGAGATTGGTATTAAAGATGGAAAGATCTCTGCTATAGCTCAATCTTTGGGTGATAGTGCAAATAAAATTATAGATGCTAAGGGCATGGCAGTCTCTCCTGGTTTTATAGATATTCACACACATACAGATACTAACTTGTTTGATGCTCCTTTAGGAGATAGTAAAATATATCAAGGAGTTACAACAGATATAGGGGGCAACTGTGGTGGTGGTCCCTTTCCTGGGAATAGATGGGAAAATATAGCCGATTTTTATAACGCATTCCCCAATCAAATAGGGATCAATTATGGAAGTTTTACTGGACAAGGGACACTAAGGAAATTTGTTGTTGGGGGTAATGATGTAAAATGCACTCCCGATCAATTAGAGCAGATGAAAAATATTTTGGCCCGCCAAATGGAACAAGGATCTATTGGACTATCTAGTGGATTGGAATATACTCCTGGTTCTTATGCAACTAACCAAGAGATAGCAGAGCTATGTAAAGTAGTTGCTTCTTATGATGGCCTTTTTGCAATTCATATGCGTAACGAAGACGATAGGGTAGAAGAGTCGGTTGCCGAGGCTATTTCGATTGCAAAAGAGGCGGGGGTAAAGCTACAAATTTCGCATTTAAAAGCTCAGAATGCAGCTAATTGGCATAAAGCACCAGCTCTTTTGAGACAAATAGAAAGCGCCGTAAAACAAGGAGTTGATGTTGCTTTTGATAGATATCCTTATATTGCTTTCTCTACTGGAATGAGCACTTTTATTCCTCTTAACGAGAGACAGGGTACAAATGCCGAGATTTTAGAGCGACTCAAAGACGACTCTGTTTCCAAAAAAATTGGAGAGTATGCTATCTCTAGAATAGCTAGATTGGGAGGGCCTGTAAATATTGTGGTTACCTCTTGTAAACAAGAAGATAACCAAAGGTTTATAGGCCTTAACGTAGAGGAGTGCTGTGAGATAACTGGTAAAGATCCATGGCCATTTATTCGTGATTTGCTTATAGAAGAAAATGTCTCTGTGAGTATTATTGGTTTTGCTATGACAGAAGAGAATGTTAAGATGTTCCTTTCCCATCCATTGGGAATGCCTGCATCCGATGGTAGCGTATACTCTCCTGTAGGGCCACTTAGTAAAAGTAGGCCTCACCCTCGTTCTTATGGAACATTTCCCCGTTTTCTTGGAAAATATTGTAGAGAAGAAAAACTAATGGATCTCTCTACTGCAATCAAAAAGTGTACTTCTTTACCTGCTTCTAGGATAGCTCTTAAAAACAGAGGTATTCTTTTACCAGGATATCAGGCCGATATTGTGCTCTTTAATCCCGATACTATTATTGACACCTCTACATATCCAGAGCCTCACCAATTTGCTGCTGGTATTAAAGACGTTATTGTAAACGGTGTTCACACTATTGGAGCGGGGAAAGCTCTAGGTGCACTAGGTGGTGTATTACTTGGTAAATAAGCTATAAAAAGGTAGTTTTTAGATAGATTATTTTCTTAGTTTGAACTCAACTGGAACGGAAATTTTAACCCTTACCGGATTGCCAGCCAATGTTGCAGGTTTCCATTTAGGAGAGACTTTAACTACACGTAATGCCTCTTGGTCTAATAGATCATGTACAGATTTTGTTACCTGCACATCTGTTACTGAACCATCTTTCTCTATTATAAATTCTACTACTACTCTGCCTTGGATTCCTAACTCAATTGCTAGAGAAGGATATCTTAGGTAGTGGTAAACCCAATCTTGCATAAACCGTCTTTGATCTCCTTTCATATAGGTTGCTGGTTTCTCTACTTCGTTTTGTGAATAGACTCTCTCTGGATTTTGATGCTCATCATCTTTGACTGCAAAAGTTGTTTTAACTAGGTTAGTTTGCATATTAGATGCTGTTTTAACTAGATTAAAAACATATTGAGTAAGATGCTCCATAGTTGAATATTTTATTTTATCTGGAGTGTCTTTTATTGTGTGGTAATCGTTATGCAATTTTGTAGTAAAAAGTAATGATGGAATTCCAAGCGAAGCAAACGGATGGTGGTCGCTAGGGAAATAATCGGCAGTGTGTATTTGCGGGGTAATCATAAGGGGCATGTCCGAAATATCTTTAAGTAGAGCAACTAATTGGGTATGAGGCATAAAAGTATATACACTTACATCGGAGCCATCTATCCCACGCCCTACCATATCTAGATTAATCATTAGAGACACTTTATCTATAGGTGCAAAAGCTCTATTTGCAAAATACCAAGAACCGTTCATGCCTCTCTCCTCGGCCCCAAAAGCAACAAAAAGTATAGATCTTTTAAAATTAAATGATTGAGAATTAACCATTCTAGCAACCTCTAACATAGTTGCAACACCCGATGCATTATCGTCTGCTCCGTAAAAGATTTGAATAGTCTCTTTGCCATCTACTGTAAGCTTGTGGAACCCCAAGTGATCGTAATGAGCTCCTACAATTATATACTCATTTTTGAGAACGGGGTCCCATCCTTGAACAACTGCAACAACGTTTTGAGAGTGAAGTGTATCTTCGCTCTCAGTTAATATAGAGAAATCTTGCCCTGGGTGTGGGTAGAGGAGAGTTATGCCCTCCTTTTTGAATACCCCTTCTATATAGCGTGCAGCTTTGTATTCGTATATTGTACCCGACCCTCTGCCCATAAGAGAATCGGCAGTAAGAACAGAGAGGTTTTCTCTCATTCTTATCACTGCTTGGCTTTGTGCAAATAACCCTGCAACAGATAAACTGAGCAGGGTTATTATTAGAATAGTTTTTTTTATCATAACTGTTTGCCGGTATATTTATTTCCCGGAATAGCTATTTTTTATAAAATGGAGTTTTAACCACTTGTGCTTTAAGCAGCCTATCTCTTACTTTAATGAAAATATTGCTACCTGCTTTTGCAAATTCTGGTGTAACATAGGCCAAGCCTATTGCCTTTTTAACTGCTGGCCCCTTTGTTCCAGAAGTTACTATACCAATTTGTGTGCCGTTAGCATCACATACGGTATAACCTTTTCTAGGGATCCCTTTATCTACAAGTTCAAAACCACATAACTTACGTTTTGGACCCTCTTGTTTTTGCTTTAGTAAAAACTCTTTGTCTATAAAGTCACCTTTGGTATCATTGAACTTTGTGATCCAGCCCAAGCCTGCTTCTATAGGAGAGATGGTATCGTCTATATCGTTTCCATAAAGGCAAAAGCCCATCTCTAAACGGAGGGTGTCTCTTGCTCCCAATCCTATTGGTTTAATATCGAACTCGGCACCCGCTTTATATACTGCTTCCCATAACTTATCGGCGTCTTTGTTAGCGATATATATTTCACAACCACCCGATCCTGTGTAACCTGTTATTGAAAATATGGCATCTTTAATCCCTGCAATTGTCAGTTTTTTAAAGGTGTAATATTCCATATTGGTTATATCTGTATCGCAAATTTTTTGTATGGTTTTAATTGCAAATGGCCCTTGAACAGCTAATTGGCAAACTTCATCTGATGCGTTGTAGAGCTCTTTTCCTGGAGTTAAACCAAATTTTGGTGCTATTGCTGCTAGATGATCATAATCTTTTTGAACATTAGATGCATTTACTACAAGCAAATAGGTTTGGTTGTCTATACAGTAAACCAAAAAATCATCTACAATGCCACCTTTCCCGTTGGGGAAACAGGAGTATTGGATTTTTCCTGGAGTTAGAGTAGATACATCATTAGAAGTTGTATATTGAAGAAAAGGAATAGCTTTTGGCCCTTTTACCCAAATCTCGCCCATGTGGGATACGTCAAATACTCCTACTTTTTCTCTTACATGATTGTGTTCTTCATTAATGCCTACGTATTCTATCGGCATATTGTAGCCGGCAAAAGGTACCATTTTGGCACCCAGTTCTATGTGTCTTTTAGTAAATGGAGTTGTTTTCATTTATCTTTTTTAATTAATATTTATTGTTTTGCTATTATCTTAATTGTGTAAATTTTGTCTAATATCGTATACCCAAATATCGTCTGGAGCAATGCCATCGTCTAGTAGTTTGTACATTTGATTAAATGCAGGGGTGGCTTTATCAAAAGAGCAAACAGAAACAGCTTCAAATCCATTTTTGAAATTAAATAGTTGTGGCTTGTATCCTTTTTTTGTTAGGGTTTCCATCATGCGAGAGGAGTTTGAATGTACCTTAAAGCTCCCAAGTATTACATGAAACCTTTGAGTGGATTCTAGCCTTTTTAGTTGCGCAGCCTCTTTAATTGCCATGCTATCTGTCACTAATCTAATAGAGTCTAGTTTAGCATTTTTGATTGAGTCTGCAATGTACAGGCTGGCTTCCATTCTCTCTTGCTCATTTTTGAGAGCTTCTATCTCTTTGGAAGTTGCCATTCCCAGTTGTGACCTAGTCCAGTCGCAACCCGTAACTATCATAATGACAGTAATAAGGGTTAAAATTATTTTAGCCGTTCTCATAATTGATTAGTATTAAGGATTTTTGAATCTACACAAAAGTAACATTTTTAGATAGAAGAGAAAAATAAATGTATATTTGATTTTTAACTACTAGAAGTTATTAATGTTTAAATTTCTAATAATATATCTACAACTATTTTCGGCATTGTGGCCAAGACAAACTGACACATTAAAGATGCTCTTTTTAGGAGATATTATGCAGCACGAAGCCCAACTTAATAGCGCATATAGGGGAGAGGGAAATAGAGGTAATCCAAATTCATATAACTACTCACCTTACTTTAAAAATTTAAATAGTTATTTTGCAAAAGTAGATATTGTTGCTGCTAATATGGAGACAACTTTTGCACCGCCTCCCTACAAGGGATATCCTGCTTTTTGCTCTCCCTCTTCTTTGGCCAGAGAGGCTTTAAGTGTTGGGATAGATCTTTTTTTTGCTGCAAATAATCACTCTGTAGACAGAGGCGCTAGTGGGATAGAGGGTTCAATTTCACTTTACAAAGAGTTGGGAGTTCTCTATACTGGTATCTATTTAAATGAGCAAGAAGAGGCTCTAAAGCACCCTTTAATTATTGAGAGCAGAGGGA
>JBAYBU010000093.1:0-6112 GCA_041669105.1 Bacteroidales bacterium
AGTGACCCAATCCTGGGATTGATATTTCAAAAGAGTTCATTGCCACCTCAATACCTTTTAGTGTAGTTCCTTCTGGGTTACTGTTGATAAGTATTGCCAATGCTGTTAATGTACAGACCAAGCCAGAATCTATAGATGGTCCTAACATTGCTACCAAACCCTCTCTAACGGGTTCATTATTTTTAGATGCACCATGCATCATAGATGCAGTACCTACTCCTGCTTCATTTACTAGAGTTGCTCTTCTAATTCCTATAATAATTGCACTCCCTGCAAGCCCTCCTATTCCAGCTTTAAAGCTAAAAGCTTCAGCAAAAATAGAGGCGAAAACACCTGGTATCTGAGGTAAATTTGTCACCAAAATATATGCCACTAAAATAAAATAGAGCCCTACCATAGAAGGAACTACCTTTGTAGCAATTTTGGAAATCCTTTTAATCCCACCAAGAATAACAATAGAGACCAATAGACAAATAATAACACCAATTATTAACCTTGTGTAAAAAGTGTTTGTAATAGCAGTCTCTTGACTTAAAACAGATGTAACTGCCTCTGTCAATTGATTTGATTGCCATAAACAGAGAGTGCCAATCAAACCAAATATTGAAAAGAAAAGAGCCATAGGCCTCCATTTTGCTCCTAATCCTTTTGTAATCATATACATTGGCCCTCCTTGTGGCTCTCCAGAAGAGTCTTTGTCTTTATACATTATTGACAAAGTACCTTCGAAAAATTTTGTAGCCATCCCAGCAAAAGCACTTATCCACATCCAAAAAATAGCGCCTGGCCCAGCCATACTTAAAGCTACTGCTACTCCTGCAATGCTACCCATGCCCACTGTAGCTGCAATTGCACTAGCAAGAGCCTCAAAAGAGCTAATTTGCCCAGGAGCATCGGAGTCTTTCTCTCTTAAAGATCTTACTGCTTTAAGGTAGTAGCGAAAAGGGGTAAATCCCGAATAGATCATAAAAAAGAGCCCTCCTCCAATAAGTAGTAAAGCTAGAGGAATCCCAAGCGATTCGCTAAAGCCAGTTATTGAATTTTCAATAGTAGTCCAAAAATTGGTCATAAATTTTAAGTTTTAGGTATTATTTTTTTGAGATATATTTATCTAATTTTTCTCCAGTTAAACCAAGCTTTGCTGCTACAACGTTTACAGTAGTTCCTTGAACTAATAGTGAAACAATAGTAGCAAAAAAAACAATATTAAACATTATACCTGCATTGGGCTGCCCAGCAAGAAGGGGATAGGTAGCAAACACAATAGGGACAGCACCTCTTAATCCAATCCATGAAATATAATGTTTGGTATTATTATCTATACTTTTAAATGGCAAAAGAGAGATAAAAACAGAAAATGGTCTAGAGATAATAATTATAGCAAATGATATTGCCAAGCCAATGCCTATAATCTCTAAAGTAATAAGCTCTGTTGGATAGACTAGCAGGCCAAGAGTAAGAAACATAATTAATTGGCTTAACCATGCTATTCCATCAAAAAAAGTATAAACAGACTCGTCACATTGATTTTTACTATTCCCTATTGCAAGCCCAGCAATGTAAACAGCTAAGAAGCCATTGCCACCAATAAGATCTGTAAACGAAAATGTAAAAAACAGCGAAGCTAGTAGTAAAACATGAAATAAAGATTTATTGTCAAAATTGATTTTTTTTATAAAGAAGAGGGTTGCCCTAGCAACTCCATATCCACATATTACCCCAATAGTAAATTGAGTTATTAAACTAACTAAAAAAGAGAAAACTCCAACCTCTCCACTCATGGACATTTTTAAAAAAATAATCATAAGCATAAAGGCCATAGGATCGTTGCTACCACTCTCTAACTCAAGTAAAGGTCTTATGTTGTTTTTTAATGATACCCCTTTAGACCTGAGTATCGAGAATACAGAGGCAGAATCTGTAGAAGACATTATTGAGGCAAGTAACATAGACTCTGGTAAAGTAAATGTTACAAAAGTTGCATAAATATTGGTTATAAAATAGATAATGGTACCTGTAAAAAGTGCCGTGAGCAGCACACCCAAAGAAGCAAGAGTTAGTCCAGGCCCCAATACAGGTCTAACTTCCGATATTTTAGTATCTAACCCTCCCGAGAAAAGAATTACACTAAGAGAGACCAATCCTACAAATTGAGCCATATAAGGACTATTAAATTCTATGCCAAAACCATCGCTTCCAAAGATCATTCCAACACTCAAAAATAGGAGAAGAACTGGTATCCCAAACTTATAGCCTGCTTTGCCAGCAATAATACTTAAGAAAAGTAAAACAGAGCCAATGAGTAAAACATTCTCTGTGGTAACATTCATCTGTTAAAAAAAACTTTTGTTTCTGAAAAGACAAATATAAAAAAAAGGGCTTGTATTACAGCCCTTTTTAATTAATTATACTAGTTATCTATATATTATTTAAGACCTCTATTCTTTAGAAGTGCATCTATTCCGGGCTCTTGACCGCGAAAATTAACATATAATGTCATAGCCTCATCTTGCCCAGCTCTAGCAAGAATTTCTTTACGGAATTTAGAAGCTATCTCTTTATTAAATATATCTCCAGTCTCTACAAATGCTTGGTATGCGTCACTATCAAGCACTTCTGCCCATATATATGAATAATAACCAGCAGTGTATCCTCCACCAAAAGTGTGATTAAAATAAGTACTTCTATATCTTGGAGGGATCTGAGAGATCAACCCTAATTTGTCCATTGACTCGTACTCAAACTTAAGAATATCAATATTTTCTGGAATAGATTTTAAAATATGATAATCCATATCTAAAAATGATGCTGCAAGATATTCTGTGGTAATAAAGCCTTGGCCATATTTACCCGCTTTTTCTAACTTATCTATCAAATCTTGAGGAATAACTTCACCTGTTTGATAATGTTTAGCATAAACTTTAAGAACTTCTGGTTCAAACGCCCAGTGTTCCATTATTTGTGAGGGAAGTTCTACAAAGTCTCTTGTCATCCCACCAACACCATAGTAATTTACATCTTTTAGCAAGCTTGCAAGAGCATGGCCAAATTCATGAAAACATGTTTCAGTTTCATCTATACTTAAGAGAGCAGGCTTATCGCCAGCAGGTCTTGTAAAGTTACCTACTATAGTTACCAAAGGAGCTATTCTCTCACCATTTTTATATACCTGTGAACGGAATCCACCACACCATGCGCCACCTCTTTTAGCACCTGGCCGTGCAAACATATCCATAAAAAGAATACCTAAATGAGAGCCATCGGCATCGTTGCATTCAAAAGCAACAGCTTCTGGATGGGGAAGAGGAACATTGTTTAACTGAGAAAAGGTTATACCATATAGCTGTTTGGCCACATAGAAAATACCTTCTCTTACATTTTCTAATTTGAAATAAGGACGTAATTGATCGTCACTGAGGTCAAACTTACTAGACATTGCCTTTTCAAAATAGTACCTCCAATCATAGGCTTCTAGTTTGGTTATCTCTTTGTTATCAAGTTTAGCAATAGCAGTCATGTCTGCAAGTTCTCTTTTTGCAGATTTTAATGCAGGGTCCCATAATTGGTTTAACAAACCATAAACAGCATCAGTTGTTTTTGCCATTCTAGTTTCTAACTGATAATTGGCAAAATTCTCAAATCCCAAAATATTTGCTCTTTGTAATCTTAAAGTTATAAGTTCTTCAATAACATCTTTATTGTCGTACTCGTTGTTATTGTTACATCTATTTAAATAAGCTTCTAGTATCTCTTTTCTGAGTTCTCTCTTGTCTGACTGTTGTAAGAAAGGAATTACGCTTGGATTATCAAGACCAAATACCCATTTACCCGCATACTCAGAGTCACTTTCTGGTTTTTTAGCTGCATTTTTTAGAGCCTCAGAGAGACCTGCCAGCTCTTCTTCATCTTCAATAACTAGCTTGTAATTTGCAGTCTCGGCAAGCAAATTTTGACCAAAAGCAAGTTGAAGTGCCGAAATCTTAGAATTTATTTTTTTAAGCTCCTCTTTTTTTTCTGGAGCAAGCTCTGCACCGCTTCTTACAAAACCTTTGTACATCTCTGTAAGCAACCTAGTCTGTTCTGGATTGAGATTAAGTGTTTCTATTTTGTCATATACCAGTTTTACTCTTTGAAAAAGAGAGTCATTAAGGCTAATCTCATTGTAATGTTTACTTGTAAGCGGAGAGAGTTCTTTAGCCAAAGCAAGAACTTCTGGCGATGCATTAACAGAATTTAAGCTAGAAAAAACAGGGGTAATCTTTCTTAAAAGATCTCCTGAGTTGTCGTATGCTACAATGGTGTTTTCAAAATCAGCCTCGGCTGGATTGTTAATAATATCTTTAATCTGAGCTTTATGCTGAATCATGCCCTCTATATAGGCAGGCATATAATGTTCTGGTTTTATATTTTCGAAAGGAGGAATTCCATAAGGAGTATCCCACTCTGTCAACAAAGGATTGCCAGAATCTTTAGGCGCACAGGAAGAGAGCAATGCTCCCGCTGCAATTGCAATTATCACTAGTTTTTTCATTTAATATGTAGTTTGTTGGTTTTGCGTAGTTGTTAACCAAGATAAGATTTAAGAAGCCTACTTCTGTTACTATGTCTAAGCCGTCTTATTGCTTTTTCCTTTATCTGACGAACTCTCTCTCTAGTTAAACCAAAAAACACTCCTATCTCTTCTAGAGTCATCTCTCCAATACCAATTCCAAAGAAGTATTTGACTATATCACGTTCTCTCTCTGTGAGTGTAGAGAGAGCTCTCTCTATCTCTTTATTAAGAGATTCATTAACAAGACCTCTATCTGCATTGGGAGAATCACTATTCACAAGAACGTCTAGTAAATTATTGTCTTCTCCATCTACAAAAGGGGCATCTACAGAAACATGGCGCCCAGAAACTCTCAAAGTATCTATTATTTTCTCCCTTGGGATATCTAAAATTTCTGATAATTCCTGAGGCGATGGCATCCTCTCATTCTCTTGTTCAAACTTAGAGAATGCCTTGTTAATTTTATTTAATGAACCAACTTGATTAAGGGGCAATCTCACAATTCTAGACTGCTCTGCAAGGGCTTGTAAAATTGATTGCCTTATCCACCAAACAGCATAAGAAATAAATTTAAATCCTCTTGTTTCGTCAAATTTTTCTGCGGCTTTTATTAGTCCAAGATTCCCTTCGTTTATTAAGTCGGGAAGGCTCAACCCTTGATTTTGATATTGTTTAGCCACAGATACTACAAAACGAAGATTGGCTCTTGTCAATTTTTCAAGAGCCTCTTGATCTCCTTTTCGTATTCTCTGAGCTAATTCAACCTCATCTTCTACTGTAATTAATTCTTCTCTTCCAATCTCTTGAAGATACTTATCAAGAGATGCGCTCTCTCTATTCGTAATCGATTTAGTTATCTTAAGCTGTCTCATTTATAAATGGTAATATCTGGCAAAGTTAATAATTTATAGCACATTTTACAAAAAACTAGAGTCCCATACCATAGTAAACAACCTTACCATTAGGATAGACTCCTTCTATTAGCAATGATCTTCTACTTCTTTGTATTACAGAGTATAACTCCTGAGTATTTTTTACAGGTATTTGATTAATGTGTGTGATAATAAATCCAACTTCAACTCCCGACTCCTTAAACTTACCTTCACCAACCTCTAAAACCTCTATTCCTGCATTTAACTCCAGTTTTTTTAGTTTTGCTTTTGTTGCTTCTGCAAGTTCTGCGCCAAAAAGCTTGAGCACACCCTCTTTTTCACCCTTCAACATAGCAATCTTAGCACCTGCACCTTCTAGTACAACCGACATCTCTTTTTGTTTACCATCTCTATTAATTTCTACTGAAATTTTATCTTTAGGTCTAAATCGGTTTATCTGCTCTTGTACAGAAGGAGCTGAATAAACCTTAACTCCGTTTATAGCTGTTAGAATGTCTCCTTGCTTTATTCCAGCTTTGTGAGCGGGGCTATCTTTCACAATATCTACAATGTAGACTCCCCTAACATCGGCTAATTTTTTCTCCTTAACTAAATCTCCATCTATCTCTTGCATTGTAACTCCCAAAAGGGCTCTTTGAACAGAGCCAAAGTCTAATATGTCTTCTAC
>JBAYBU010000094.1:0-5917 GCA_041669105.1 Bacteroidales bacterium
AGCTCTCTTCTAAATGACTCAATCCCTTCTACTTCTAATCTTTGTGTAAGTTCTCTTCTTAATTCAAGATCGGCAACAGGGAAATCATCAATACCATAACACACTGAATAGGCATATAGTCCAGACCCACCAACCATTACTAAAGAATCATATTCTTTGTAAAGCTCATCTAGAAGTAATAGAACCTCGGTCTCATACTTCCCTACAGTATAGTGGTTAAATATGGAATGAGAGTGAATAAAGTAATGCTTAACAGAACTTAGTTGAGCAGAGGTTGGAGGAGCTGTACCAATTTTCAGCTCTTTATATATTTGCCTAGAGTCACATGAAATAATTGGAGAACCCAGTTTTAAAGCTAACTCAATACTTAAATCAGTTTTGCCAGAAGCTGTAGGACCTGTAATTAAATATAACTTTTTAGAGCTCATTAAGACTCTTCTGATTCATATAAGTGCTCACCTGCATCTAACAATGATTCCACCTCCGAAGTATCTAGCATTTGTTCGAAATCATCATAGTTATCAGAAAATTGATCAGGATTTTTACCTTTTTCGGCAATAAGCCTTGGGTAAGATTTTTTAAGTAATAACTCTTCTCTAGAGAGAACCTCTAGCAAGAGTGCTCTGTCTTTAAACATGTCATATACATATTCAAGCGTGCCCAACCCCTGCTTAACCAACTCTTCTATAGTTACAGAATCCATAGTACCATCGCCCAAATCAAACAACCCATACTCTTTTTTAACTTTTCCTTTTTTATCAAGAGCTCTAAAGACTACCAATTGATCGGGAGCAAACCCAAGGTCATTTACAAGATAGATACTATAGGAGTAAAGTGATGTAGAAGCCTTTACTTCATACTCTCTCATGAAAATTTTATTTCCTGGAATTGTAACCTTGTATCTGTAAACCATTGCTAAAGATAATTTGTACAAAGTTAATTATTTTTGACAAGAAAATCTAAACTATTTATACCATAGGTATAGCTGTCTATCGAAGAACGTTGAGCCTCTCCAAGGTTTACAAACTCCTCTTCCTACCTAAAATTAACAACAGCCTTAAAGGGCAGCCCAATGCTATTGCTCAAGCAAGATAAGATCTCTTAACCTAAGCTTAAAAATTCCCTAATAAAAACATCTCTATACATTTTGCAAAATTAATAAAAAGAGAGTAATTTTAGCAAAATCATTAGAAACCAACATGAGTGAAAATCTTGCTTCAGACTCGTATAAATCAATATCAAAACCCTCTATGGGTATTTATAAAGAGTTAGGAAGTAAATTTCTCTCCTTTGCCTATCCGGTATCTTCAGAAGAGGAGATAAAAGAGATAATTTCCACTTTAAAAAAAGAGCATTTTAGTGCAAGGCATCATTGTTATGCATATAGATTAGGAATTACAGGAGAAACATGGAGAGCCAATGATGATGGCGAGCCCTCTTCTTCGGCTGGGCGGCCAATATTAGGCCAACTATTATCTAATGAGCTAAGTGATATCCTTGTTGTTGTTGTAAGATATTTTGGGGGGACAAAGTTGGGTATACCTGGGCTCATAAGATCCTATAAAAGTGCAACAATAGATGCTATAAAAAATGGAGAGATCATTATAAAAATTGCTTCCGAAACTATTTGCTTTAACTTCGATTATACAAACATAGAACCCGTGATGAAGCTTTTAAAAGCTTTTGATACTAATGTTATAAAGCAAGAGTTTGATTTAAGATGCAATTTTTTCATATCTATAAGAGAGACACAGTATCAAAATTTACTCACTGCTCTAGAAGAGATAGAAGGCTTAATAATAACTTCATAAAATAAAATAAATACATGCCTAAACATCTAATATCCATACATGATTACTCTCGTGACGATATAATGAAAACGCTTGAAATGGCAGCTGATTTTGAGAGGAATTCTACTCAACCTATTTTTTCTGACAAAGTAATTGCTACCATTTTCTTTGAACCATCTACACGAACTCGATTAAGTTTTGAAACCGCAGCCAATAGGCTTGGAGCAAGAGTAGTAGGCTTTTCTGACACGGTTAACACAAGCGTAACTAAAGGAGAGTCACTAAAAGACACTATTAAAATGGTATCTAACTACTCCGACCTTATCATAATGAGACACCCTCTTGACGGAAGTGTACGCTATGCTTCAGAAATTTCTAATGTGCCCATTATCAATGCAGGAGACGGAGCAAACCAACATCCAACTCAAACTCTTTTAGATCTCTACTCCATCTTAAAGACTCAAGGGAGTCTCAACAACCTTAAAATAAATGTTGTAGGAGATCTTAAATATGGGAGAACAGTACACTCATTGCTTCAAGCAATGTCTCACTTTAATCCGGCTTTTAAATTTATCTCTCCAGAAGAGTTAAGACTTCCTTTGGAATACCGAGAATTTCTAACTACTAGAGATATTTCATTTACTGAGTCTAGACTTTTATCCGATAATATAAATAATGCCGATATTATATATATGACTCGAATACAAAAGGAGAGATTTTCCGACCCTATTGAATATGAGCGAATCAAGAATGTTTACAGTTTAAATCTATCTATGCTAGAGAACTGCAAACCAAACATGAAAATTTTACATCCTCTTCCAAGAGTAAATGAGATAGCTCAAGATGTAGACAGTAGCACCCATGCATACTACTTTACCCAAGCCCAAAACGGAGTTTATACACGTATGGCAATTATAGCTCAATTACTAGGTGTAGCCACACTATAAATAATGCAATAAAGAATTATGAAAGCCATGGAGAAGCAATTAAAGGTAAGCGCAATTAAAGATGGAACTGTATTAGACCATATTCCAGCAGATCAGCTATTTAAGGTTATAGATATTCTTGGGCTAAGCAACAGTAAGAGCCAAATTACGTTTGGCACTAACTTAGACAGCAAAATGCTTGGCAAAAAAGGGATTATAAAAATATCTGACAAATATTTTGAAGCCGACGATATTAACAGAATCGCTCTAATTGCACCACTAGCAAAAATAAACATTATTCACGATTTTGAGGTGGTAGAAAAACATGTTTTAACTATCCCGGCTACTATAAAAGGAATAGTAAAATGCATGAATCCTATGTGTATTACAAATCATCAACCAATAGAAACTTTATTTACAACAATAGTAGAGTCTCCTTATGTTAAATTACTTTGCCATTATTGCGAAAAAGTAACAGACAAAGATAACTTAAAGATTATAAGCAACCGGCAGTAGAGTGGTGATAATCGGTGCTGTTTCTTGTCATTATTGTTTGAATTTAATATTTTTTCTGTACCTTTGAGCTACAAATATCTTTAAATTAAATTGCTAGTATTATGAAAACCACACACAATTTTAACGCAGGACCCTGCGTTCTCCCTAAGCCAGCCCTGGAGGCGTCTATAGAAGCCCTTAAAGACTTCAAAGGCACTGGAATGTCTGTAATAGAGGTATCTCACCGTTCAAAAGAGTGGGAAGCTGTTATGGAAGAGTGCCGTGCAAATTGGATAGAGTTGCTCGATATCCCAGAAAACTACAAAGTACTTTTTTTAGGAGGTGGTGCAAGTATGCAATTCCTATATATAGCAATGAATTTGTTAGAAAAAAAAGCTGGATATCTAGAGACAGGTGTTTGGGCTAAAAAAGCTATCAAAGAGGCTAAAGGATTTGGAGAGACTGTAATTATTGGCTCATCTACCGATAAGAATTTCACTTATATCCCTAAAGGATTTAAAATCCCTACCGACCTTGATTATTTTCACATCACTACCAATAATACAATTTATGGAACAGAGATCCACGAAGATATAGACTCTCCTGTAAATTTAATTGCCGATATGTCTTCAGACATAATGAGCCGCCCTATAGATGTTAGTAAATATGCGCTTATTTATGGAGGCGCGCAAAAGAATGTAGGTCCTGCAGGTGTAACCTTTGTAATTATAAAAGAAGATATTTTAGGAAAAGTATCTAGATACATTCCTACTATGCTCAACTACAAAACTCACATAGAGAAAGATTCAATGTTTAACACTCCTCCAGTGTTCCCTGTTTTTGCTATGAATGAGACTCTAAAATGGGTTAAGAGCCGTGGGGGTCTAAAAGCTATGTACAAAACAAATAAAGAGAAAGCAGCGCTTCTGTATAACGAAATAGACAGAAATAAAATGTTCAAAGGAACTGCAGTTAAAGAAGACCGCTCTCTTATGAACGTCTGTTTTGTAATGGAAGACCAGTACAAAGAGAAAGAGGCAGACTTTATGGCATTTTCAAAAGAGAAAGGAATGGTTGGTATTAAAGGACACCGCTCTGTTGGTGGTTTCCGCGCTTCTATCTACAACTCTTGTCCTGTAGAGAGTGTTAAAGCATTAGTAGAGTGTATGCAAGAGTTTGAGAAGCAAAATTCTTAAAAACTCACTTTAATAATAAAAAAAAGAAAAATGAAAATACTTATTGCAACTGAAAAGCCTTTTGCTAAGGCTGCAGTAGATAGCATTGGCTCCTTAATCAAGGAAGCTGGTCATACAATGGAATTACTAGAAAAATACACATCTCCAGAACAGTTATATAATGCTGTTAGTGATGTCGATGCTCTTATCGTAAGATCAGATAAGGTAACTAAAGAAGTTATAGAGGCAGCAAAAAAATTAAAAATTGTTGTTCGTGCAGGTGCAGGGTACGATAATCTTGATTTAGATGCATGTACAAAAAGGGGTATTATAGCTATGAATACTCCTGGCCAAAACTCCAATGCGGTAGCAGAGCTTGCAATTGGCATGATGATTTACATGGCTCGCAATGCCTTTACACCAGGGACAGGTTCCGAACTAAAAGGTAAAACAGTAGGGTTACACGCCTATGGCCATGTTGGTAGCTTAGTTGCTAAACTAGCAAAAGGGTTTGAAATGGAAGCTTGTGCTTTTGTTCGTGATCCAAGAAAATACCATTTAGACCAAGATGGAGTTCAAACAGCAACCTCTGTAGAAGAACTATATGAAAAATCTGATTTTATCTCTATACATATACCTGCAACAGCTCAAACAAAAGGGTTCATAGGAAAAAATCTTCTTGAAAGACTTCCAAAAGGTGCCTGCATAGTAAATACTGCACGCAAAGAAGTTATCAATGAGCCAGAACTTATTGAGGTACTAGAAAAGAGACCAGATCTTAAATACATTACCGATGTGGCTACAGAAAACCATGCAGTAATGGTAGAAAAATTTGGCAATCGTGTTTTTGCGCCTACTAAAAAAATGGGAGCACAAACCTCCGAAGCAAATATTAATGCTGGAGTAGCATCTGCAAAACAGATAATTGAATTTTTCAAATCTGGTGATACAACATTTCAAGTTAATAAATAAATAGAGATAGGACCAAATATGGTAAAAGTTAAACCGTTTGCAGCAATAAGGCCTCCTAAGAGCATAGCTGCCCAAGTGGCATCACGCCCTTATGATGTATTGAACTCTGCAGAAGCAAAAGCCGAAGCAGGCGAAAAATCACTACTACATATTATTAAGCCAGAGATAGATTTTGACCCTATAATAGACGAACACTCTCAAGAAGCTTATGACAAAGCTGTTGCTAACTTTAAGCTATGGCAAGAGAAAGGATGGCTAGTACAAGATAAAAAAGAGATGTACTATGTATATGCTCAAACTATGGAAGGTAGGACTCAATATGGCCTCGTAGTTGGTGCTAGTGTAGAGGATTATCTATCGGGTAAAATTAAAAAGCACGAACTTACCCGAAAAGACAAAGAACAAGATAGAATGATTCATGTTCGCATCCAGGATGCCAACGTTGAGCCTGTATTTTTTACTTATCCAGATAACGACGAGATAAATAAAATTGTGGCCAATATTGTTAAATCCAAAACAGCCGAATATGATTTTGTTGCCGAGGATGGCTTTGGGCATC
>JBAYBU010000095.1:0-5824 GCA_041669105.1 Bacteroidales bacterium
AAGAACTCCTACAGTATGGCCCTTAGCTCGCAATGATTGAACTACTCGTACTTTTTGCAAAGGGCTTAACTTGGCAAATATAGAGATATCATCTACCCTCTCTGTAAGCTCCTCATCTGAAATTAACTCAAGTTCATCTCCAAGTATAATATTCCGAATAGGTATACCAACATCACCACAAATCTTTTTAGTAACTATTTCGTTGTCTCCAGTTAATACCTTTACCTCTACATTTAGTTTATGCAGAGCTTCAATACTCGGTTTTGCAGAGGGTTTTGCTGGGTCTAAGAAACCTATATAACCTGTCAAAATCATCTCTTTCTCATCTTCTACATTATAGGTGAGGGGGTGATTGCCATCGAACTCTCTAATGGCCAGTGTCAATACACGAAGCCCTTGGGCATTTAACTGAGACGTGGTTTCTAAAATATTTTTACGCATCTGCTCATCCAAAACCACCACCTCATCTTCTTCTATATGTAGCTTCCTATCTTCGCCAGGGTCAAAGCTATGCGTGCACAAATCTAACATCTCCTCTACAGCACCTTTAGTAATCATTAGATGCTTGCCATTTTTTTGTTTTAAAATAACACTCATGCGCCTACGTAAAAAATCAAACGGAATCTCATCTATTTTTTTAAAATCTTCTTCTACCTTTAAATAGTCGTGAACCTCTACATGGTCTAGAACAGCTTTATCCATTAGGTTTACTAACCCTGTTTGGTGGAAGCTATTGAGGTATGCCCATTTTAAAACCTCGAAATCTTCTAGCCCCATCACATTTAAGTGTTGAGAAAGAACAATTTTATCAATGGTTAATGTGCCAGTTTTATCTGTGCACAAAATATCCATTGCACCTAAATTTTGTATAGCATTAAGGCGTTTTACTATCACTTTGTGTTTGTTCATGCTCATTGCTCCTTTGGCAAGGGTGGCAGTAACAATCACAGGCAACATTTCTGGAGTGAGACCCACAGCTACTGCTATAGAAAACAATAATGCTTCTAGCCAATCTCCCTTAACCAAACCATTGATCAAGAAAATAATAGGCACCATCACCAACATAAATCGGATAAGCAAAACACTAACTTTGTTTATCCCAATATCAAAGCTCGTTTCTGGACTTGCACCCACTATGCTCTTGCCAATGCTGCCAAAATATGTATCTAAGCCAGTGGCAATAACTATAACCTTAGCTGAACCACTAACAACGTTGGTGCCCATAAAGCACAAGTTATTTAATTCAATAGGTGGTTTATTATTGGAATCAAAAATGGCTAATGTCATTTTCTCAACTGGGAGTGATTCACCAGTGAGCATTGACTCCCCTACAAAGAGATCTATGCTTTCAACCACTCGGCAATCTGCTGGTATCATATCTCCTGCAGCTAAATAAACAATATCACCCGGCACTATTTGAGACATGAGTATCTCTTCTCTCCCCTTCCCTTTTCTTAAAACAGCAGCGGTGGTTCTAACCATGCCTTTCAATTTTTCTGCAGCGAGGTTACTTCTGTATTCCTGAAAAAAACTAAGCAAAGAGCTAACAATGATCATTGCCGTTATAACTATTACACTCTTCCAATCCTTTTCGCCTGGAGAAGCAAACCAAACATCTATAAAGAAAGAAATTACAACTATAGCAACAAGGATAAGAATAAAGGGATTGATAAATGATTTTATCAACTGACTGTACCAAGCAGGAGCTCTATCATAATCTACTTCATTTAAACCATAAGTTGAAATCCGTTTTTTGGCACTCTCCTCAGAAATCCCATCTTTAGAGCTAGATAACATATCATAAACTCCGCTAACATCTTTACGCGATGCTTTTCTGAGTTTTTCAGCTGCAGTTAGATTCATTTTATCAATTGTATTAGATTCTAAAGGCCACTTATTGGCAGGCTTAGTTATTTTCATATGACTATGTTTTAAAAAAACAGTGCATCTCAATCTTAATTACTTAAACCTATAACAGTTACCAAACCACTATAGGCATACAAATATAGCACTTTTTTCTCTGTTTGTCTTTGAGCCAATAGTCTGTAAATTAGATGGTTTATTTTTAAAGTTTTGATTTTCTTGAAAAACCGAAAAACTAAACTACTCCAAGTCAAGCGGTTGACTCAAAGACAAACAGATGATTTTCTTTTCAGGCGAAATTATTCCAGTAAAAAATCTCTTAAATGCCGATTACAGTTCTTGTACGACAACTAGTATTAGGCGCTCCGCCTAAATTGATAACCGCAGCAATTATAACTGCAGATATCTTCTCACACCTTGCCTCAGAGATAGGGTATGTAATACTAATCCCTCTAGGGGCAATGATTTTTCATGCACTAGGGAGGCACCCAATGGCCGGTTTTGGCTCCAACTTTTTAATAGGGTCGGTAGATCCTATTCTTGCAGGCCTCTCAACTTCGGCAGCTAATATAATTGACCCAACAATGGATATAAACCCAATGGTCAACTATTTTTTTATGGTGGTTAGTGCTTTTATGGTAATAGGTGTTGGAACTTGGATTACAGAAAAAATTGTAGAGCCACGGTTGGGCAAATACAGAGGAAACGAAAAAGCGTTAGAGATAGAGCAAATTACTCCTCTAGAGAAAAAAGGATTGCGCTGGGCTGGGATTGGTACTCTTATCTTTCTTGTAGTAATGGCATGGACAATTATTCCAGAGAACGGATTACTTAGAGACCCCGATACTGGTGAAATATTAAGGTCTCCCTTCTTTTCGGGTATAGTTGTAGGGCTTCTACTTTTATTTTTTGTACCAGGGATTATTTATGGGATTATAGTAAAGACAATTAAAAACGACAAAGACGTAGTCAAACACATGACCAACTCAATGAAGGGGTTGGGGGGCTATATAGTACTAGTGTTCTTTGCCGCACAATTTATCTATTGGTTTAACTACTCAAACTTAGGCCTAGTTGTAGCGATAGATGGGGCTCAATTTTTGAGCCATATAGGTTTTACTGGAATCCCTCTTATTTTATCCTTTCTGTTTCTCTCTGCTTTTTTGAACATGTTCATGGGAAGCGCCTCTGCAAAATGGGCCATTATGGCTCCCGTATTTATACCTATGTTTATGATACTTGGGTACCACCCAGGCATTACACAGGCTGCCTTTAGAATAGGAGATTCAGTAACAAATGTAATTACCCCTATGATGAGCTACTTTGCTTTAATAGTGACCTATGCACAACGCTACGATGAAAAAAACGGCATTGGTACAATAATCTCATTAATGATCCCTTATACTGTTATATTTATGTTAGCTTGGGCAGTTTTAATAACCATATGGATGTTACTCGGTATACCAGTAGGGTTTGATGGGCCAATTCACCTACCACCAATAGCAATGTTGTAGATTACGCTTTAAAAGAGAACTCCTTAAGCTTAACACCTAGAGATTGCTCTTAAAAGTATAACTCTTAAGAGTTAGTTTCTAAAAACTAAATTATCTTCGAAGCAATCTACTATTACAGGTTTCTCTTTGTTTATGCTACCCGCAAGTAGAGATTTTGCAAGTTCATTAACAAGCTCTCTTTGCAATATACGTTTAACAGGCCTTGCTCCATAAGCAGGATCGTACCCTTTTTGAGCAAGATATTTTAATGCATAATCGGTAAATTCGAGAGTTACTCCCATCTCTTCTAGTTTACTCTTAACCATCTCTAACTGAAGCTTAAGAATATCCTGTATATTACTTTCGGTTAATGGGTGGAATACTACAATCTCGTCTATTCTATTAATAAACTCTGGTCTAACATTACTTTTAAGTACCTCCATAACCTCTACTCTTGTTCTCTCTATCATCTCGTTGCGGTTGGCATCGGTCATTTTACTAATGTTAGCTTGAATCACTTGCGATCCCGCATTAGATGTCATAATAAGTATAGTATTACGGAAATCTGCCATGCGCCCTTTGTTGTCCGTTAAACGGCCATCATCCAACACCTGTAATAATATATTAAATACATCTGGATGAGCTTTTTCTATCTCGTCTAATAAAATTACAGAGTAAGGTTTTCTTCTTACAGCTTCTGTAAGTTGGCCACCCTCTTCGTAACCAATATACCCTGGAGGAGCCCCAACTAAGCGCGAAACCGAGTGCCTCTCTTGATATTCACTCATATCTATACGAGTCATCATATTTTGGTCGTTAAACAAAAACTCGGCTAAAGCTTTAGCTAACTCCGTTTTTCCAACTCCAGTTGTGCCCATAAATAGGAATGAACCAATTGGTCTATTAGAGTCTTGCAACCCTGCCCTACTCCTACGAATAGCATCCGAAACTGCTACAATTGCCTCGTTTTGGCCTATAACTCTTTTATGAAGAGCATCTTCCATACGTAGTAGCTTCTCTTTTTCACTCTCTAACATCCTCTGGACGGGAATCCCAGTCCACTTAGCAACTACATCGGCAATAGCTTCGGGGTCTACAAACTCATTTATCATAGAGAATTCACCTGTTCCTTTTTTAATGTTAAGCTCCTCTATCTCTTTTTGAGCTGCTACTATTTTACCATATCTAATTTCGGCAACTTTTCCGTAATCACCAGCCCTTTCGGCCTCCATAGCCTTATATTTAAAATCTTCTATCTCAATTTTCTTCTTCTGGATTTGCTCAATTAGCTTTTTCTCTTTTTGCCATACTAAATTTTTGGCATCTCTTTCGGATATTAGCTCTTTAAGTGAAGTAGAGAGTTCTTCACTTTTTTTCTTATCCCCTTCTCGTTTAATTGCCTCTTTTTCAATCTCTAGCTGAGTTATTTTTCGATTGAGCTCATCTATGGCTTCTGGTACTGAATTTATCTCTAACCTCAAACGAGCAGCAGCCTCATCTACAAGATCTATAGCTTTATCGGGAAGATGTCTAGAAGAGATATATCTATGAGATAAATCTACAGCTGCAATTAATGCATCATCTTTAATCTGAACCTTATGATGGTTTTCATATCTCTCTCTTAAACCTCTTAATATAGAGATAGACTCGGCAGGAGATGGCTCGTCTACCACAACCATCTGGAATCTTCTTTCAAGAGCCTTATCTTGTTCAATATATTTTTGGTACTCATCTAAAGTGGTTGAACCTACGGCGCGTAATTCACCTCTAGCAAGAGCTGGTTTTAAAATATTAGCTGCATCCATAGCTCCGTCTGATCTTCCAGCGCCAACTAGAGTGTGAATCTCATCAATAAATAAAATCACCTCTCCGTCACTCTCAATTACCTCTTTAATTACACCTTTAAGTCTCTCTTCAAACTCTCCTTTATATTTAGCCCCAGCTATTAGAGCTCCCATATCTAACGAATATATTATTTTGCTTTTAAGGTTTTCTGGGATATCCCCCTGTACAATACGTTGAGCAATACCCTCTGCAATAGCGGTTTTACCTACTCCTGGTTCGCCCACCAAAATAGGATTATTCTTAGTTCTTCTACTCAATATTTGAAGTACTCTTCTAATCTCCTCGTCTCTTCCAATAACAGGATCTAACTTACCCGTTTGCGCCATAACATTGAGATTCATGGCAAAATTATCTAATGATTTATATTTTTGATCATTCATAATTATTCCGTTTTTACAATTATTACAGCAACAAATTAGCCATAAAATATTAACTGACAAAAAGGCATTTTTTAAAAACGAATTGTTATTATGGAGCCAACAAGAGAAGGCTGTATCTCAAATTATTGAATATATAGAGGAGAATTCACAATGTAGAATCTCCTTACAAACTCATAAATACATAAATATTCCTTAAGATATTTGATTTTTTTGGTAACTTTGACTTAGGCAAAAAAATTAATG
>JBAYBU010000096.1:0-5809 GCA_041669105.1 Bacteroidales bacterium
AGCATTACTAAACCAGCCATAGGAATTCCAGCTGCACCTACTGCCGCAAGTACAGAGGTAAGAACAATTACAACCTCTTGAACTATGGTTAAGTCAATCCCGTAGGCTTGAGCAATAAAAATTGCAGTAACACCCTCGTAAAGAGCAGTTCCATTCATATTAATAGTACTCCCCAATGGGAGTACAAAACTTGCAATTTTATTAGAGATGCCTGTTTTTTCCTGTGAATCTCTAATTGTAAGAGGCAGTGCTGCTCCAGAAGAGCAGGTAGAGAAAGCAGTAAGCAGAGGAACAGACATCTGTTTAATATGCTTATAAGGGTTGAGCCGAGTAAAGCCATAAACTAAACCAGGTAGTATCAAGCCCCCGTGAATAAGACATCCCCCCCAAACTACAAGAGTATAAAGGCCTAGGCTACTTACAATGGAGTATAATTGAGCAGAATCCCCCTGTTGTTCGGCTACAATATTAGCAACTATTGCAAAAACCCCTATCGGCGTAAATTTTACAATAAATAATGTCATTTTCATAAACACCTCAAAAGCTGCATCAAAAAGGCCACTTAAAGTTTTATTATTCTCTTTAGAAACTTTAGTAATAAAAAAACCAAAAAGCATTGCGAAAAAGATAACCGGAAGCATATTTCCTTTTGCAAGATCTGCAAAGATATTATCTGGAACTATAGAGACAATTTGATCTTTAAAAGAGAGTGCAGTAACTTCTAAATTAGAGACATCTGCAGTAAGGTTAAGGTCTGCTCCTACTCCTGGTTTAATTAAGTTTACCAATATAATACCAGTTGTTACAGCCAAAGCTGTTGTAAAAAAATAGAAAGAAAAGGTTTTGCCAGCAAGCCTGCCTAAATCTTTATACCCCCCAAGACTAGAAACTCCCATAACTAAAGATGAGAATACTATTGGTATTGCAATCATCTTTAGAGCTCTTATAAAAATATCTCCTATCCACTTAATTGAAGGTGCAAGTTCATAAAAGAAAATACCAAAAGGTATAGCAATAGCAATTCCAATTAATATCTGCCAATGCAGAGCAAGTTTTTTCATTTTTTAAATGATTTATTTATTTTATTCATAATTAATGCAATAGCACCATCTCCAGTAACATTGCAAGCAGTTCCAAAACTATCCATTGTTATATAGAGAGCTATCATAAGCCCTGTTAGCATCTGGTCAAAACCAAGCATAGATTGTAACAGTGCCACTGCTGCCATAATAGCCCCTCCAGGAACACCTGGAGCTGCAACCATTGTAATACCCAACATCATAATAAAACCAGCAAACATATCTAAAGGAGTGCTCATTCCTGTCATATACATAATTGCGTATGCACAAGCAACAATCTTGAGAATGCTGCCAGAAAGATGAATTGTTGCACATAATGGAATTACAAAATCGGCAACATCATCATCTACTCCATTTTTTTTTGCCTGCATTAGAGTCACAGGTATTGTAGCAGCAGAAGATTGTGTCCCTAAAGCAGTCATATAGGCAGGCATCATTGTAATAAGTGCCTTAAAAGGATTTTTATTTGCAATTGCCCCAGCTACTATAAATTGAAAAAGTAATAATAGAACGTGCATTACAAATATTACAATAATCACTTTAAAAAAGAGCCCTAAAACAACTGTAACTTGCCCCTCGGCGCCAATCTTTAAAAAGATGCCAAAAATATAGAGTGGTAAAAATGGTATTATTACTTTCTCTATCACTGTAATAATTATCTCTCTAAACTCTCCTAGCGCATGTTTAATTTTATCTCCTTCAATAGCAGCAACTCCAAGGCCAATTAAAAATGCTAAAACTAGAGCTGTTGTAACACTCATTAAAGGGGGCATATCTATAGCAAAGTATGAGGTAATTGTCTCTACAAAATTTAAGCTACTCCCACCTGCCAGCTCTTTAGAAGAGAGCAAGTAAGGCAATGACCAACTAGTAGTAAAATAGGAGAAGAACCCTGCAAGGATTGTAGAGCCATAAGCAATTAATGCTGTTATTAACAAAAGCTTACCTGCACCTTTACCAAGATCGGCAATACCAGGAGCAACTAGCCCTAAAATAATCAATGGAATAACAAATGACAAGAAATTTGAGAAAATTTCAGTTATTGTTACAAATACTCTCACAGCCCATAAAGGGAAGAACAGCGATGCAACAATACCAGTAATAATAGCAATAATGACTTTAGGAAGCAGCCCTAGCTTAAACTTTAAACTCATTTTACAAAAGTTATACTACTTAATAAATGTTTTCTCCTCTCCTTTAAGCACCCCTACTCCATATTCACCAGTAGATTTAGCCCACGCCCTGTGCATCATATCTGTATTAAATTCCATAGATATATTTCCTGTTTTATCAACTGCAATTATACCACCACCAAAGCCTCCCATGGGAGTTATTTTATTAAAGATAACTTCTTGTGAAGCAGCCTGCAGCGGCATTCCCTTATATTCCATTAAAGCACAAATATCAAAAGCCACAACTCTTCTTATCCATAATTCTCCATGTCCTGTACCAGATATTGCCGCGGTATTATTATTTGCATACGTGCCTGCGCCAATAATAGGTACATCTCCTACCCTGCCCCACTTTTTGCCACTCGTCCCTCCTGTAGAAGTTGCTGCGGCCAAGTTGCCAAATTTATCTTTTACAACACAACCTACAGTTCCCCTAGGGTCTTCTTTCTCTTTACTCTCTTTAACTCTTATATGTTGTTCTTCTCTCTTAACTGTAGAGAAATAGCTATTTTCTACCATCTCTAACCCTTTGTATTGAGCAAAAAATGAGGCCCCTTCTCCTATTAGTAACACGTGTTCGGTACTGTCCATTACCAATCTTGCAGCCTTTATAGGGTTTTTAATATCTTTAACTCCTGCAATTGCTCCTGCCTTAAGGTTTGAACCATCCATGATTGCAGCATCTAGCTCAAAAGTCCCCTCAATAGTTTTTACAGCACCTTTGCCAGCATTAAAAAGCGGACAATCTTCCATATAAACTACTACCGCCTGCACAACATCTAATGCAGCAGCATCTTGGGCAAGCATAATACTTCCAAGCTCTATAGCTTCCAAGAGATGCTTCTCATATTGAGCCTTATTCTCTTCACTCATACTACCAGAAGAGCCACCAGCTCCACCATGGATTACAATAGCCCATTCAACTTCTTGTGACTTGGACTTGGGTTGAGTACACGAAATTGCCACTAGTAGTGGTAAAATTAAAAAGAGTGTTTTTTTTAACATAGTTTAAATTTTAATGTTTGGTGGAGCAAATATAACAAAACTCTCTCAAAGCTTTTAAAAGCTTTGAGAGAGTTTTGTTATTAAAATTAATAACAGCCTTATAAACACTTTATTAACAACTAGTTCAATGTGTAATTTAAAGATGAATATTTATTGCAAATAAACATTTTCTAACTATTAATTTCAAAATTTACTATATTTATGAGTTAATAATATATCTATTACAATAATGGACAAACCTTACGTAGCTGGTGTAGATATTGGCGGTCAAACAACAGGAATTGGAATTATAAACGCCAAAGGCTTGGTACTAGCCCAAACAACTATAAGAACAGATAGCCATACAGATATCAATCTTTATTTAAAAGATCTTAATAATGCTCTAATAAAACTCTCTTCTAAGATTGGAGGGCTTGAGAAAATAAAAGGGATTGGTGTAGGGGCTCCAAACGGCAATTATTATACTGGAGTAATTGATAATGCAGTGAATCTTGCATGGGCGGGAGCAAGTGTAATCCCTTTTGCAAAATTATTGAAAGAGAAAACTGGCATTCCTGTCTCTCTTACAAACGATGCAAATGCAGCGGCAATTGGAGAGATGAAATATGGTGCGGCCAAGGGAATGAAAAATTTTATTATGATAACCCTTGGGACAGGAGTTGGGAGTGGTATTGTAATTGATGGTCATGTAGTTTATGGTCACGATGGCTTTGCTGGTGAGTTGGGGCATACAACTGCGGTTAGAAGGAATGGTAGGAACTGTAATTGCGGGAGAACAGGATGCCTCGAGACATACGCTTCTGCTGTAGGGGTTGCAAGAACAGCCCGCGAATGGCTAGAGATGTCTCAAGAGCCCAGCCTACTGCGCAACTGCGATAAAATCACCTCTAAAGATGTATACGAAGCAGCAATTCGGGGAGACAAACTTTCTATCGAAATATTTAACTACACTGGAAAAATACTAGGCGAATCTTTTGCAGACTTTATTGCCTTTAGCGCACCCGAAGCAATTATTCTTTTTGGAGGTCTTGCACGCTCTGGAGATCTACTCCTTAAACCAATAGTAGAGCAGATGAATGCAAGTGTACTTTTTATGTGGAAAAACAAGGTAAAAGTCCTATTTTCAGAGCTAAACGAGTCCAACGCTGCAATCTTAGGAGCCAGCGCCCTAGGTTGGGGCAGTTAATTATATAAAAATCGTTTGATTTTTTGGGTGGCTGTCTTCTCAAAAGGAGCTAGTTGTTCTGTTATCTCGGCGATTTTAGAAGATTTATTTACTCTGTCGTTTACAAAATCTAGGACTTCTCTCTTTATTTTAGTTAGTTTTTCTTCGTAACTAAGATTAGATGACTCACCTATTAAGTAGACTCCATTTTTAATCTCGTCATAATTAAAGTGAACTTTAGCAATTAGTTTGCCTTTTTGTTCGAGTACCAAAGATTCTAAAACAAGATCGAATTCATTTATTATTGACTCAATATCTTCTGGATAAATATTTTCTCCACTTGTACCCACTATCATATTGTCTTTACGCCCTTTAATAAACAGAAAACCCTCTCTATCTATATAACCTAAGTCTTTTGTTTTAAACCATCCGTCGGGAGTAAAGGCCGCCTCTGTATTTAGTGCGTCTTTATAATAACCTTTCATTACATTGAGCCCTTTTACAACTATCTCTCCTATTTTTTTATTGTTTGGGTCTATTATTTTCATCTGCACACCTTTAAGTACTGGTCCTGTAGACTGCCACTTTACATTACCTGGTATAGCACCAGCCAACAAAGGAGATGTTTCTGTTAATCCATAGCCAATAGCATAGGGGAAACCAGCATCACGCAAAAACCGCTCTACAGAGCCATCTACTCTAGAGCCACCAATCCCAAAAAACCTAAGATTACCACCAAAAGTTTCAAGTAGTTTTTTCCCCGCAATTTTATGAAGTGCCCTTCTTATCAATCTAACAGAGTAGAGTATTCTTAAAAAAAAGTTCTTAGTAAATAAAGGCCTTATTTTTAATTTATATATTTTTTCTACAATAAGAGGTACACTAAGCATAATGGTTGGTTTAACCTCTTTTAAAGCAGTCATCAACAAAGATGGTGTGGGAGCTCCGCTTAGGTACTCTACAGAAGAGCCTTGAGAAAATGGGAATAGCATGCCTATACTGCATTCATAGGCATGAGAAAGAGGCAGGATAGATAGAAATTTATCGTTTTCATTTATAGGGAATAGCTCCATAGACATTTTTGTTTGAGCAACTAGATTCGCATGAGTGAGCATAACACCTTTAGAAGCTCCCGATGTACCTGAGGTATATATTATAGATGCTAAATCTTGAGGGTTTGGTCTTTTAATCTCTAGCTCTTTATTTGTAGCAGAGTTTTTAGAACTAATAATTTCTAGATCGTCCATACTTATAATTAACTCTAATTTTTCTCTTAGACTATCAGAAACTTTATACTCTAACTTAGACGATACAATAAGCACTTTGGATTCTGAGTGTTCAATTACATTAACTATCTCAAAAGCAGTAAAATCTGGTAATATTGGAAC
>JBAYBU010000097.1:0-5773 GCA_041669105.1 Bacteroidales bacterium
AGTTTGGGACATATACTGTGAGAGCAAAGGATCAAGAAGAGGCCAACAAGTTAATTGCTGATGCTATTGCTCTTGAAGAGGCGGGTTGTTTTGCTCTTGTTTTGGAGAAAATACCGGCTATTCTTGGTGCCAAAGTGGCGTCTATACTTAAGATTCCTGTAATAGGCATAGGTGCTGGTAATGGAGTAGATGGGCAAGTTTTGGTAATGCACGATATGTTGGGTCTTAATCATGAATTTTCTCCTAGATTTTTGAGAAGATATAAAAATTTGCACGAAGAATATTTAACTGCTTTTACTAGTTTCATTGAAGATGTTAAGAGCAAAGATTTTCCTAACGAAGGCGAGCAGTATTAAAGCTGCAAGACAACAATAAACATTATAGGCAACAATGAGTGACCCCCAAATTTTATATGAAGATAATCACCTTATTATTGTTAATAAAAGGGTGGGAGAGTTAGTTCAAGGCGATAAAACTGGCGACGAGCCTCTTAGTAAAACCGTTGCAAACTTTATTGCGCAGCGCGATTCTAAGCCAGGAGATGCTTTTTTAGGAGTAGCTCATAGATTAGATAGGCCAGTTAGTGGAGTTACTCTATTTGCCAAAACTTCTAAGGGTCTTGAGAGAATGAACGAGATGTTTAGAACTGGCACAGTAAAAAGAGTCTATTGGGCTATTGTTGCCAAAATGCCACCAAAAGAGGAGGATATTTTAGTTCACTATTTAACTAAAAACGAGAAGCAGAATAAATCTTATGCTCGTTCAAAATCTACTTCTGGTGCAAAAGAGGCTAAATTGCACTATAAGTTGATTAAGGCAAGCGACAACTATTTTTTGCTAGAGGTTGAGTTAATTACTGGCAGGCATCATCAAATTAGGAGCCAGCTTGCAGCCATTGGTTCTCCTGTTAAAGGAGATTTAAAATATGGTGCTCCGCGTTCTAATCCCGATGGCGGAATCTCTTTGCATGCCAAAAGTATGAACTTTATGCATCCGGTTAAAGGGGAAAAATTTTTTGTAGAAGCCCCAGCCCCCAATGAGAATCTTTGGAACTATTTTTCTGGTAATTAAGCTCTCTTGGGCATTTAAGCTTTATAATTAGACATATCTATGCCAGCTTTTTCGGCCTCCTTTATTTGAGTAGAAGAGATCTCTATTAGCGGCGCACGTAAGAGTTTACATTTATATTTTTCACATAACTCTTTTGCCTCAAAACCACTTCTGGGATAGACCCAAACAGAAAAATTTTGAAACAGCTCTTCCCATCTATGCCATTTTTCAATAATTGCTAAATTATCGGCACCTATGATAAGTATAAACTTATTGTTAGGCTCCTTTTGGCGTAATTTATTTAGAGTGTTTATTGTGTAAAGAGGTGGAGTCATCTTGTACTCTATGTCTGATACTAATACTTTACTACCCAAATTTGCTTTCTTAACAGCTTCTTTTATATGTTTAAGCCGCTCATTTGCATTTTCTATATTAGCTTTGCTCTTAAGTGGGTTTCTGGGACTCACTACAAGTCTTAATTGGTCTATATCGGTGGCTTTTAACAAGTAGTGACATATAGAAATATGACCTATATGTAGCGGATTAAAAGAGCCAAAATAGAGTGCTACATTCATCTTATTGATTATTAAATTGTTTCACAACTTCTTGTGCCTCAATCAAGCATTGCTCTAAATTGTCGTTAATAAGAACAGTGTCAAATTTATTAGAATATTCAATCTCTTGAGCTGCTTTTGCCAATCTAAGCTCTATACTCTCTGGTGTTTCTGTGCCTCTTTTGAGTAATCTCTCTTTGAGCACTTTTATAGAGGGAGGCATGATGAATATAGAGAGAGCTTTCTCTTTATAAAGCTTTTTAAGGTTTATACCACCCATTACATCAATATCAAAAACAGCAATTTTACCTTCGCTCCAAATTCTTTCTACTTCACTTTTAAGGGTTCCATAATAGAGGTTTGTATAGACCTCTTCATACTCTACAAATGCACTTTCTTCTATTTTTTTTAGAAATAATTTTGGTGAGAGAAAGTAGTACTCGCGCCCGTGTTGCTCTTCTCCTCTTGGTTCTCTGGAGGTTGCAGAAATTGAAAACCCTAGATTAGGAAAGGTTTTTATAAGATGACTTACTACTGTACTTTTACCTGCCCCAGAAGGTGCCGAAATAATTATAACTTTATTCTGTTTCATAAAGATCTTCTTCTTCTCTTATTTTTGAAAAATCAACTATAAATTGAGCTAATTTTTGGGTGCAACACTCTATGAATTTTGCTCCTTTCTCGGGAGTTGATGCTGCTGGGTTTCCTACTCCGGTATCATCGCTAATCATTATCCAACGGCGTTGGGTCCACGCCCATCTCTCCTTGAAACCTCTGATTTTTAATTTGATCTCTTTGCCTGGACCAGCGCTGCTTAAAGGGGCCACAAGTTGTGGAGCAATAGCTTGCATACAAGATGTTTCAAGCTCTCCAGCATGGTCTCCTGGCTCATCGAAAAACTCATTTGCATTGCATATTCGCCACCAATTAACAGTAGTCATAATAATATCGGGATACTCTAACGATAGTTCTCTTAATATAGGTTGAAACTGATTGCCCCCATGGCCGTTCACAATTATGAGTTTATCTATACCATGTTCTTCTAAAACAAAAAGTAGATCTTGTAAAATAGAGAGTTGAGTAGAGGGGCTAAGATTCATGCATAGCTTTACTTCTAGCTGGCCTGTATTTACACCATAAGCTATAGGTGGCAAAACAATCGCACCTGCCCCTTTTTTGTTGGCAATAAGAGCAGCCTCGGCAGCTAGCTTTTGAGCCATTATAGTATCGGTACCATATGGTAAGTGGTAGTTATGTGCTTCTGTAGCGCCCCATGGTAAAAGGGCTACTTTTATTTTACTTTTCTCAATCTCTTTCCAATTGGCTTCCTGTAAGATATGACTGTTCATTACTAGAGTTATTAATTGGTTATGTACTTTTGTATATACAAAGTTAACCAATTTTGTTTAAAATTTTGGCTAAATTGCGAGCTCTGTTCAGTTATGCACGATTTTTGATTACATGCTTATCCATTAATTAGATTCAAAATATTTAAACAATATAAATTATGATTTCTTACAAAGAGTTGGGCTTGGTAAATTCGAGGGAGTTATTTGCCAAGGCAGTAAAAGGTGGGTATGCAATTCCTGCCTTTAATTTTAATAATATGGAGCAGATGCAGGCTATTATAGCCGCTTGTGTAGAGACAAGATCTCCTGTAATCTTGCAAGTTTCTAGTGGAGCTAGAAAGTATGCCAATCAAACTTTACTAAGATATATGGCTCAAGGGGCTGTTGAGTATGCAAAAGAGCTGGGTGCCAATATACCTATTGTACTTCATCTAGACCATGGGGATACGTTTGAACTATGCAAATCATGTATAGAGATGGGTTTCTCTTCTGTTATGATAGATGGTTCGCACCTACCTTATGAAGAGAACATTAAACTTACAAAACAGGTTGTAGATTATGCCCATAAATTTGATGTTACAGTAGAGGGAGAGCTTGGTGTTTTAGCAGGAGTAGAAGATGATGTCTCTGCAGAGGAGCATACCTACACCCAGCCCAATGAGGTAGAAGATTTTGTATCACGTACAGGAGTAGACTCTTTAGCTATCTCTATTGGAACTTCCCACGGTGCTTTTAAGTTTAAACCTGGGCAAGATCCAAAAATTAGACTCGATATTCTTAAAGAGATAGAAGAGAGAATTCCAGGATTTCCTATTGTACTCCATGGCTCCTCTAGTGTGCCTCAAGATATAGTTGCTCAGATAAACAAATATGGTGGAAACTTGAAAGACTCAATTGGGATTCCAGAGGAGCAACTGCGTAAAGCTGCATTGAGTGCCGTTTGCAAAGTGAATATAGATTCCGATGGCCGTTTGGCAATGACAGGTGCTATTAGAAAAGTTTTAGCAGAGAAGCCAGAGGAGTTTGACCCACGTAAATATCTTGGACCTGCAAGAGACGCTCTTAAAGAGCTGTATAAGCACAAAGTTTTGAATGTACTTGGTTCAAACGATAAAATGTAATTTATATTACTTTAGATAAATTTCAAGTATCTCTGTTATGGAGGCTCAAATTAAAAAAGTATAATTTAGCGTAAAGCTTTTTTATATGTCATAAGTGCTCTTTCACGAGCCTCTTTGTGATCGCATATGGGCGCTGGATAGGTTTTTGAACCTACTTCTGGCACCCATTTTTTAATATATTGGTTGTTGGGGTCAAATTTAAGAGCCTGTTGGTATGGGTTAAAAATTCTAAAATAAGGCACAGCATCGCACCCTGTACTTGCTGCCCATTGCCAGTTCCCATTATTAGAAGAGAGATCATAGTCTAGTAACTTTTCTGCAAAATAGGCCTCTCCAACCCGCCAATCTATAAGCAGATGCTTTACTAAAAACGAGGCAGTTATCATTCTCACTCTATTGTGCATTAATCCCGTAGCATTGAGCTCTCTCATTCCAGCATCTACTATTGGGTAGCCCGTGTTACCATTACACCACGCCTCTAGCTCATTGGGGTTGTTACGCCACTCAATAAAGCTATATTTTTTTTTGAATGGTTCATGTTGCACATAGGGGAATTGAAAGAGAATCATTTTAAAGAAATCTCGCCAAATAAGTTCTTTAAGCCATGTATTATCAAATAGCTGCCCATTTATAAAAGAGGCAATTTTACCCTCGGCACCATTAGAAAATTGTGTTTTGGCACTATTAGACGAGTGCCCTATTGCAAAACGGGCTGCCTCTCTAATACTTATTGTCCCAAATCTTAGATGAGGGCTTATTCCCGAGGTGCCTTCAATTGCTGGAAAATTTCTTGTATCACTATAGTTATCAATAATATGCCGAGGTATAGAGTAAGGCAGTTGTATGTAAGCTGCGCAGGAGTAAACCCAATCTCTTCTATTGTAGGCAAAGAGGTTCTAATTGAGTGCCCACTTAGAAGCTTCCCAAGCATGGGCTCTGTCTTATACTCCCTTAGATGTTCGGCGGGGGAGCTCTCTAACTTCTCTATCCATTTACGTGAATAGGGGGTATATACGCTATAGGGAGTACCATCTTTTTTCAAGATTTGATCTTTCTCAAAAATCACTTGATCTTTAAAGCTATGCAGTGGAATTCCCTTTTTTGCAAGCAGAGCCTCTACCAAAGCGTCTCTCTCTATTGCACTCTGCTCGTAATCTTTATTACAATAGACTGCTTTAATCTCTATAAGCTTATTAAACTCCCCATTAGCTAGATAGTTAAAAACATCAATTGGATTCCCCTTTATATTTAGTAAAAAAGAGCCCACCTTTTTAAATTCCTCTTCCATATAAGAGAGAGCATTATAGATAAAATTTACCCTTTTATGGGCGCTGCCCTGTTCAAGTCTATCAAGAATTGTAGTGTCAAATATAAAAAGAGGTATCACAGGTAAGCCAGAGTTAAGGGCCTGCCAAAAAGCAACATTATCTGAAATACGCAAATCTCTCCTAAACCAGCATATAGCTACATCTGTTTTTTTCATATTCACTTCATTGGTTTTTTTCTATATTCCCAATACTAATTTTTACAAAACGAATCAAAATAATGTCCTGGCAAAGGTTGCTCTGCTCAGGGCCGCATTAATAAAAATATGTACATTTGTTAATCTGTTATAATTTTAAAAAATTTAGAATATGGATTATAGAGATTTGGTTTTTTTGGCGGTGGCAACTAATATGAATATTTCGCGTGCTGCAGA
>JBAYBU010000098.1:0-5617 GCA_041669105.1 Bacteroidales bacterium
ACCTTTATCGGGACTATTTACAATAGCTAAAAAACTATATTTTTCTCCTTTAAAGAATTCTACTCTGTTGTTTTCTTGACCAGTGTCTCGATGCTTCCAAAGAATAGGACGTCCATCGGCAGTTACTTTTCCAGTAAAAATTGCCGAAGTGCAAGCAAACATATCTAAACTTAAAAAGAGTGCAAAAAAACTTAGAGTGATAATAATAAAGATTTTTTTCATTTTATATTAAATTAAAATATTTCAAAAAAATGTGGATTAAGTAAAAAAATATAACCTAATTTAAACATTAAAAAACAAAGTTAAATATTTTTTAAAACAACGATGGACCTGGTAAAACCTCTTTTACAACACCAAGGTGGGTATAAGCAAGATCGGTAACCTCTCTACCTCTTGGAGTTCTATGAATAAAACCCTCTTTAATAAGAAAAGGTTCATAAACTTCTTCTATTGTACCAATATCTTCACTCACAGCAGTTGCAATAGTGCCTACTCCAACAGGCCCCCCTTTAAATTTATGTATAATTGTAGAGAGAATTTTATTGTCCATAGAATCCAAACCACGTTTATCTATATTTAAAGCATCTAGAGCATAAAGAGTTATTTTATTATCTATTACACCATTTCCTTTCACCTGAGCAAAATCTCGTACTCTACGCAGTAGAGCATTTGCAACACGTGGAGTACCTCTACTCCTTCTAGCTATTTCTAAAGCAGCACTATCTTCTATAGGAATATCTAAAATTCCCGAGCTTCTTTTTATAATACCTAAAAGAACAGAAGAGTCATAATATTCAAGATGTGATTGTATACCAAAACGAGCCCTAAGAGGTGATGTAAGCAAACCACTTCTAGTAGTTGCACCAATAAGCGTAAATGGGTTAAGAGAAATTTGAACAGAACGTGCACCAGGGCCTTTATCTATCATAATATCAATAGAAAAATCTTCCATAGCAGAGTATAAATACTCCTCTACTACCGCAGAAAGACGGTGAATTTCGTCTATGAAAAGAACATCACCTTTCTCTAAACCTGTAAGTAATCCTGCTAAATCTCCCGCTTTATCTAGTACAGGACCCGAAGTAATTTTTAGATCTACCTCTAGTTCATTGGCAACTATATGTGCCAGAGTAGTTTTACCTAATCCTGGAGGTCCATGTAAAAGTACATGATCTAAAGCTTCTCCCCTCATTTTAGCAGCTTGAACAAAAATTTTAAGATTTTCTATAATTTTATCTTGTCCATTAAACTCAGAGAAATCTTGAGGCCTAATTTGTCCTTCAAAATCTTTTTCATTTTTCTCTTTTTCTTCTCTAATATCGAAATTAACCATGGATATTAACACTATTTATAATTACAAATATATCTTTAAATTTTATATATATTATTAGTTATTATGATAGTTTGTTAATATGTTCATAAATAAAGATATTGACACTAATTAACAAATTAACAAAATAATTAACATGGTTATAAACTAAAAGTTTTCTTCTTAATAAGTAGATTATCTTGTATTTATCTCAATTTTCAATTAATTATTAATAATCTATAAAGTTTAAATATCAACAAAAATGAATGTTGATAATTTTAAAATATCTAGCTGATAACTTTTGAGTAAAAACCTTGGATAATCAATAACCTTTTACATATAATAAAATTAAGCAATTAATAAAAAATTATTACTAATATTTATAAACATTTATTTACAACAAAAAGTTAATAACCTATCTTTGTAAATAGATTATGAGTTATACAATTTCGAAAGAACGGTTTAATAGCCAGGAGGCTGTTAGTAAGCTTATTAAAGAAGCTACAAGCAAAGGTAAAGAAAAAATAGTATTAGAAGGGCTCTACTCATCTGCAAAAGCATTTGCAATTAGTGCAGCAGCTACACAAGGGATTCATATAGTACTACTAAATAATAGAGAAGATGCTGTATATTGTTCTGGAGATTTATACAAACTAATAGATATTAATAGAGTTTTCTTTTTTCCCTCCTCTAAAATTTTTTCACGTAAAAATGCAAAAAAAGATAGTTCACATCAAATTCAAAGAGCTGCTGCTATTAATGCAGTTAAAAATTTTACAGAGGGAAATTCTCCTTATGAAAATATTTTATTAGTTGGGTATCCCCATTCCATTAATGAGCTTATTATCAATAAAAAAGCTTTAAACTCGGCAATTCTTAAAATATCTAAAGGTGATTTGCTCTCACACGAATTTATAAAAGAGACTCTATTCGAATACTCTTTTGAAAGAGTAGATTTTGTGTCAGAACCGGGGCAATTTGCATTAAGAGGGGGTTTAATAGATCTGTTCTCTTTTTCTCATAACAAGCCATGGCGTTTAGATTTTTTTGGAGATACGGTAGAGAAAATAAAGGTATTTGATATTGACACTCAAAGATCTTTAGAAGAAGTAGAGAGTATAGATATTTTTCCAGATATATATGATAATGAAAATATTGAGTTAGAAGATATATTTAGTTATTTGGGAGAAGATGCCACTATTTGGGTAAATGACGAGGAGTATTTTTCTGCTCAATTAGACTTGCTTGCACAATCAAGTTCAAAACAGGAGAGTAGCGATTATATAGAGAGTAGATCTTTTGGATTTGAAAATTTTAAAGAGGTGTTAGAGAAACATAAAACTTTTTTGTTTGCTCCAGTTACACGTGAATATGAGAATAATCAAAGAATTCAATTTCATACTGTACCACAGCCAGTTTTTAATAAAAACTTTGAACTTTTGGCAAGAGATATTTCACAAAAAATAGTGGAGGGATATGATCTCTCTATATTAAGTGAAAGCCAGGCTCAAATAGAAAGAATTAGAAGCATTTTTTCTTCTTTGGAGGGTATTGGAGATACCAACTTTAATGCCGAAGAGATCTCTATTCACGAAGGTTTTATAGATCACAATGCAAAAATTTGTCTCTATACAGATCATCAAATTTTTGAACGGTACAGAAGAGTAAAACCACAAAGGACAGTAGAAAAAAGTGAACGGCTCACCTTTAACGAACTTAATTCATACGAGATAGGAGACTATATTGTTCATATAGATCACGGGGTAGGGCAGTTTGGTGGATTGGTAAAGACAACCACAAATGACAAACAGCAAGAGGCCGTAAAACTTATTTATAAAGATGGTGATGTAATATTTGTCTCTATTCATGGACTACATAGGATTTCTCGCTATAAATCTAAAGATGCTGTGCCTCCTAAAATTTATAAACTAGGAACAGGAGCGTGGCAAAAACTTAAAAATCAAACAAAATCTAAGGTAAAAGATATAGCAAATGATTTAATAGACCTTTATTCAAAAAGGAGAGATGCAAAAGGGTTTGCTTTTAGTGCCGATACTTATATGCAACAAGAGCTAGAGTCCTCTTTTATATATGAAGATACTCCCGATCAACTTACAGCCACCAATGCTATCAAAGAAGATATGGAGCTCCAATATCCTATGGACCGTCTTATTTGTGGAGACGTTGGTTTTGGTAAAACAGAGTTGGCAATACGAGCAGCTTTTAAAGCAGTAGCTGATAGCAAACAAGTGGCAGTATTGGTGCCAACCACAATTTTGGCTCTGCAACATTATAATACTTTTACCCGTAGGCTCAAAGAGTTTCCCTGTAACGTCTCGTATATGAGTAGATTAAAAACTGCCAGAGAGATAAAAGAGATTTTGGAATCATTAGAGAGAGGTAGAATAGATATTATAATAGGAACTCATAGGCTTTTGAATAAACAGATAAAATTTAAGGATTTAGGACTTTTAGTAATAGATGAAGAACAAAAATTTGGTGTAGCTGCAAAAGAGAGACTGCGTCAATTAAAACTAAATGTAGATACTCTAACACTCTCGGCAACCCCCATCCCTCGGACTCTTCAATTCTCTTTATTGGGAGCAAGAGATCTCTCTATAATAAACACACCTCCTCCAAATCGGCTTCCTATCCAAACAGAGGTAATAGATTTTAACGAAGAGATAATACGAGATGCTATTAATTATGAGGTAGAGCGTGGAGGTCAAGTTTTTTTTGTACATAACCGTGTAGAAGATATAAGATCAATAGAAGAAATTATACAGCGGCTCTGTCCCAATGTTGAAACCTGTATTGGTCATGGACAAATGGAATCTAGAGCACTAGAGAGAACAGTTTTAGATTTTATGATGGGAGACTACGATGTTATGGTGGCAACCACAATTGTAGAGAACGGTATTGATATTCCAAATGCCAATACTATAATAATTAACCAAGCTCAAAATTTTGGGCTAAGCGATTTGCATCAATTAAGAGGTAGGGTGGGGCGCTCCAATATTAAGGCCTTTTGCTATTTGGTAATACCTTCTATGATTTCGCTTAAAGAAGATGCTCGCCGCAGAATAAGAGCTATCGAGACTTTTTCTGACCTTGGGAGTGGGTTCAATATCTCTATGCAAGACTTAGATATAAGAGGGGCGGGTAATTTATTGGGTGCTGAGCAGAGTGGATTTGTTGCCGATATGGGGTTTGAAACCTATCAGCGAATATTGGGAGAGGCTTTTGCCGAGATCAAAGAGGAGAGAGGCATTAACGAGAGCGATCAAAAGTCAGGCCGAGAAGTTGATTATATAACAGATTGTACAATAGATACAGATTTAGAGATACTTATACCCGATAGTTATGTATCTATAACTGCAGAGAAGATAAGGCTTTACAAAGAGCTCGATGCGTTAAGAGACGAGAAAGAACTTAAGGTGTTTATAGAGAGTGTAGAAGATCGTTTTGGTCCGCTGCCACATCAGGCTGTTCAACTCGCTTTTATAGTTCGCTTGCGTTGGTTGGCAATAGAGTTGGGCTTCGAAAAAATATTTATTAAAAATGGAATTCTTATTGCTTGGTTTGTAAGTAATCAGTTATCGGCTTATTATAGCTCTAAAAAATTTACTGCTATACTAAATTTTTTACAACAACAACAAAAGAGGTTTCGTGTAAAAGAACAGAAAGAAAAGCTCTATATAACAGTTCAAAATGTAAAAAGTGTAGAACAGGCATATAACATATTTTTAGAGATGAAGTTATAATTTTTTTTATCTTTGCCCTCCGTGGTAAATCTCTTAATAGATATAGGTAATTCGTCAGTAAAAGCTTCTTTTGCTCAAGGGGTTAATTTAGAAGATGTTGTACGTTATGAAGGGATAGATATTCTAAATTTCATAATGGAGCTTACTAAAAAGAAGAGAGTTTCTACTATTGCTATCTCTTCTGTAAGAGAATTTGAAAGTGATTATTTTACTCCACTTAAAAAAACCTGCGATAAGTTGCTTATTATCAATAATGATACAAAGCTTCCAATAACTAACTTATATGGTTCGCCAGAGACACTTGGGAAGGACAGAATAATAGGCGCAGTTGCTGCTGCTCACCTTTTTCCTAATAAAAATTGTATTATTTTCGATTTTGGAACAGCACTTACAATTGATTTTGTTTCAGAAAAGGGTGAGTTTTTGGGAGGGAACATATCATTAGGACTAACTAGTAGGTTTAGAGCACTTAACGAATATACAAAAATGCTTCCAAGGGTAGAAAATCCATCCCGGATAGTAAAAGTGGGAGGCTCTACAAAAG
>JBAYBU010000099.1:0-5553 GCA_041669105.1 Bacteroidales bacterium
ACTCTTTTGGATGGCAAGAAGAGAGACCTACTTTTGCCCACCTTTCACTCCTTTTAAAACCCGATGGTAAAGGAAAACTTAGCAAAAGAGATGGGGATAGACTCGGCTTTCCTGTTTTCCCTCTAGAATGGAAAAGCGAACAGGGAGAGATTTCAAAAGGGTATAGAGAAGAGGGTTATTATCCCGAAGCATTTGTTAATATGCTTGCATTTTTAGGATGGAACCCCGGTACAGAACAAGAGATATTTAATTTAGAAGAGCTCACCAACTCATTCTCTTTAGAGAGAGTGGTAAAGTCTGGTGCAAAATTCAATTTAGAAAAAGCTAAATGGTTTAATCAAGAGTATCTTCGTACAAAAACTACTAAACAACTTGCTTTAGAGTTTACCCCAATGCTAAAATCAAAAGGTATTGTTAAAGAGACTAGCTATATAGAACATGCTGTTGAGTTAATTAGAGATAGAATCTCTTTTGTACATGAAATATGGCCTTTAAGCGACTACCTTTTCGAAGCTCCAACCACCTTTGATCAAAAAGTAAAAGCCAAATTTTGGAAAGAGGAGATGCCTGCAATTATCTTAGAAGTAAAAGAGTTCTTAAACTCTCTTGAGAATTTTTCAAAAGAAAGTATTGAATCCCAACTGCCCACACTCATAAAAGAGAGAGAGTGGAAAATGGGAGCAGTAATGAACTCTCTTAGACTCCTATTAGTAGGCGAGTCCAAAGGTCCAGGCATAGCAGATATCATGTCGCTCATAGGCAAACAAGAGACTATCGCTAGACTCAGCAACCAAATCTAAAACTACTTAAAATATACTACTTTTTAGTGCACTGCTTATAATGCGTTACTTGTAATGCGCTGCTTATAATGCGTTACTTATTGATTCTTTCCTGAATGGTTATTATACTAACCCTTGAGGCCCTCTAAAGTGAAAGATAGTAACCATTAAGAAAGCTCCTCTCAATGCTTACTATAATGAACAATAAGCAGCTAGAGCCGACTAAAGTTTTCCACTTAACGCAGCACAAAATTGCCACGGCGATGATTGAGTTGGAAGCGCTGATTATCAACAACATAACTTTTCTAATAGGGAGGAGGCTTTTATTTGAGTTAGGTGAGTTTTTGTTGCCATTTCCAGGCAGATTTCATTACCTCTTCTAATGGAGTGGAAGCAACCCAGTTTAAAATTTTATTAGCTTTGGTGGGGTTTGCCCATACTTGTTCTATATCGCCTGCACGGCGAGCAACAATTTTATAAGGTACCTCAACAGAGTTGGCTTTTTTAAAAGTTTCAATTACTTCTAAAACAGATAGTCCTTTTCCTGTGCCAATATTAAAACATTCAAACAAGCCTCTACTAGCCTGATTACCAGAGCTATCTACTGTAGTGATAGAGTTGTTTACTGTTTTATTGACAACCAAAAAATTGGGCTCGTCTACTGGTTTATAAAAATCTTGGGCATTGGTGTTCTCGGCTTTTTTAAGAGTGGCCATGGTTTTGAGGCGATCTATTGCGGCAACGTGGGCCTTTGCCAAGTCGCATACATAGATATAATCTCTTATACAAGAGCCATCTGGTGTATTATAGTCATCTCCAAAAACACTCAACTCTTTTCTAATACCAGCAGCAGTTTGAGCAACAAATGGTAACAAATTCTGAAGTACACCAATAGGAAGTTCACCTATATTTGCAGAGGGGTGAGCACCAATTGGGTTAAAGTATCTAAGAGAGATAACATCCAAATTACCTTCGAAAGCATTAACTGAGTCCTTTAAAATATCTTCGCAGATCTGCTTGGTTTTACCATAGGGAGAGGCTGCTGGTTGCAAAGGAGCCTCTTCACTTACTGGTAAATGTTCTGGAGAGGGTTGGCCATAAACAGTGCAGGAAGAAGAGAATACGATAGAGCTTTTACCTCTAAAATTCATAGCCTCAATCAGATTCATCAAAGAGACCAAATTATTATTGTAATAGACAAGAGGTTTTTGCACGCTCTCTCCTACTGCTTTAAAGGCAGCAAAATGTATTGCATATTGGATATTACCATATTTTTCTAAAAGCGAAACCAAAGAGTTATAGTCTGTGCAATCTATCTGTTCAAAAAGAGGTTTTTCACCTACTATTTTTTCAATCCCATCCAAAACGTCTATAGAAGAATTTGAAAGATTGTCTGCAATAATTGGCTGGTAACCTGCACTATAGAGCTCAACCACTGTATGGCTCCCTATATATCCAGCACCTCCTGTAACAAGAACCTTAATTTTGCTCATCAAAATACTCTTTAATTGCACTACATATTATTTCCTGAACCTCTCTAGTTAACTCTGTATGCATTGGTAAAGATAAAACTTGAGAAGCAAGCTTCTCAGAGTTACTTAACGAGACTCTAATTTCCGAAATAGTTGAAAATGCTTTTTGATTATTTAACGAAAGCGGGTAGTAAGTCATAGAAGCAATCCCTTTATTGGCAAGGAATAATTTAAGTTCGTCCCTTTTATCTGCCAATCTTATTGTAAATTGGTGGTATACATGAGTAGAATAATCTACCTCTACTGGAAGGGTTATTCCATCTATGCCACTAAGCAGCTCTCTATATATACTTGCCGCTTGGTAGCGAAGCTTTGAATAGTTATCTAACTGGGCAAGTTTAACATTAAGGATTGCAGCTTGTATTGAGTCTAATCTAGAGTTACAACCAATTATATCATGGTAATACTTTATTTTTTGCCCATGATCGGTAACCATTCTTACTCTATCGGCCAATTTTTGGCTTTGTGTAAAGATTGCTCCTCCGTCGCCATAGCAACCTAAATTTTTAGTTGGGAAGAAAGATGTACATCCAATATCTCCTATTGTTCCTAGGCTTTTAACTGTACCGTTGCTGTAGCGATATGTAGCCCCTAGTGCCTGTGCATTATCTTCTATTACAAACAGATTATGACGAGCTGCGATCTCCATTATTTGCTCCATTTGGGCTGCCTGTCCAAAAAGATGAACAGGTACAATTGCTTTAGTTTTCTCTGTTATAGATGGTTCAATATCTTCTATCTTGATATTAAAGTTGTTTTCATCTACATCTACCAAAACAGGTACCATACCCAAAAGGCCCACAACCTCGGCAGTTGCGGCATAGGTAAAAGCAGGGACAATCACCTCGTCTCCCGGCTTAAGCCCTAGAGCCATAAGTGCAATTTGCAGAGCATCGGTACCATTAGCACATGCTATAACATGTTTAGAACCTAAATAGTCGCCTATGTTTTTTTCAAATAGATGAACATCGGGACCATTAATAAAATTAGTGTTGTCCACTACATTTTGGATAGAGCTGTCTATATCTTTTTTAATTTTCTGGTACTGACCTTTGAGGTCTAACATGGGTATCTTCATTTTCTCTAATTTAATAAGGATATACAAATGTATAAAATTCTTCACTCATAAAATAAATAGCTACCTTTGTTTCTTATGAAAGAGTATATTAAAACCATTGGAATTGCCTCTGATCATGCTGGATTTACAATGAAAGAGGCTATTAAAGAATATCTTGAGCAACGCTCCATAAAAGTAATTGATTTTGGGACCCACTCTCTGGATAGCATGGATTATCCCGATGTTGCCCACCCTCTTGCAAATGCAATAGAAGAGAAGAAATTTTCGTTTGGTATTGCCTTGTGCGGCTCTGGTAACGGAATAAGCATGACTCTTAACAAACATCAAGGCATAAGAGCCGCTCTGTGTTGGAACAAAGAGTTATCTCAACTCTCTCGCCAGCACAATGATGCAAATATCCTTACCATGCCAGCAAGGTTTATAGATAAAAAAACTGCTCTTGAAATTGTAGATGCATTCCTTACAACAGAGTTTGAAGGTGGCCGCCATCTTAAAAGAGTCAACAAAATACGATGCAACCAAAAGGTAAAAGAGAAGAACTAAAGGAAGAGGCTATAGTTATAGATAAATCCAGATTATCTACCCCGCTTTCAAAAGAGATAACAGACTATCCTGGAGGAATTATATTTCTAATGGATAAACCGTATAGTTGGACCTCTGCTGATGCTGTAAGAAAGCTTAAATTTTCTATTCAACGTTGGTTTGGTGTGAAAAATATAAAAGTTGGCCATGCTGGCACTTTAGATCCACTTGCTACAGGTGTACTTATGGTTTGCGCTGGAAAAGCCACAAAGCTTGCCGAGACTCTTCAAGCACAAAAAAAAGGGTATATCGCTCAAATCACATTTGGAGCCACTACTCCCTCTTTAGATCTAGAAAAAGAGATTGACGCTCACTTTCCATATAATCACATTACAAAAAAGCTTATAAAAGAAACTCTTCCTTCATTTATTGGAGAGATTGAGCAGGTACCTCCTATCTATTCGGCAAAAATGATAAATGGGACTAGAGCATATAACATAGCGAGAGCAGGAAAAGAGGCAAAAATGAATCCTGCTCTTGTTACTATATATAATTTAGAAATAATCTCTTATGACGCTCCTGTTTTAAACTTAGCAATCAACTGCAGTAAAGGAACATACGTGCGTTCTCTTGCTCGTGATCTTGGGAAGGCTCTGCAAAGTGGAGCACATTTAACAGCACTTATAAGAAGTTTTTCAGGCGATTTTAGGGTTACTGATGCGATCTCTTTTGAAAAATTGAAACCTTTTCTTGAATAATACGTATAACTAAATACTTGTCTCTTTTTTAAAGCTCTTTCCTTTTAACTCACAAAAGATCTTGCTCTTAGAATAGAGAACTTTACCAAACTGTTATTATTCAAAATAGATATAATGAAATTATCCCAATTCAATTACACTCTCAATACTGAACAAATCGCAAAATACCCTGCAAAATACCGTGACGAATCTAGAATGATGGTCCTTCATAAAAAAACAGGGAAGATTGAACACAAACTATTTAAAGACATTTTAAATTACTGTTCAGAAGATGATCTTTTTATTTTTAACGACACTAAAGTTTTTCCCGCAAGATTACATGGTAATAAAGAGAAAACAGGAGCCGAAATTGAAGTTTTTCTTTTACGCGAATTAAGCCAGGAACAGAAATTATGGGATGTTTTAGTTGACCCTGCAAGAAAAATAAGAATTGGAAACAAACTCTATTTTGGAGAAAATGACAATCTTGTTGCAGAGGTAATTGATAACACCACATCAAGAGGCCGAACGTTAAGATTCCTTTTTGACGGCACCCACGAAGAGTTTAAGGCTATACTCTTTAAATTAGGAGAAATGCCTATTCCTAAATGGATAAGAGCTAAGTCTGAAACCTTAGATAACGAGAGATTTCAAACAATTTATGCCAAGCACGAAGGTGCCGTAGCTGCTCCTGCTGCAGGCCTTCACTTTAGTAGAGAATTACTCAAAAGGATGGAGATAAAGGGAGTTAATAAAACTTATGTTACCCTTCATATGGGCTTAGGCAATTTCCGTTCTGTAGATGTAGAAGATCTATCTAAACACAAAATGGATTCCGAACAAATAAATATTACCGAAGAGAGTGCAAATATAATTAACGAAACAAAAGGGAAAAAGAAAAAAAT
>JBAYBU010000100.1:0-5512 GCA_041669105.1 Bacteroidales bacterium
TATTGAGCAAATTAACATAACAATGGGTTATCCTATAGCCGGAACACCTTTACTCTCTTTAATAAAGTTAATCACAGAGATGGAGTGGGAAGTTAGAGGTATCTATTATAAAAGAGCTCTTCCTCTTTTAAAACACAGTTATGTTAAAAAAACAGCTAAAGATTCTGTTCATAATATTTTAAATCTTATTGTGAAAGAGAATATTATATATGCAAAGAGGGAGTTGTTCCACGAGAATGAGTTTCTCAAATTACTCTTTTCAGAAATTCCCGAAGGAGATAACTCCTCGGCTCTGCTTTGCGATAAAATTACTGCTATTCTAGATATACTATCTCAATCGCAAGGAGTCAACAGAATTGAGAAAGAGTTTATTTACCATATTCATACTGCTATAACTAGGGTAAGAGGGCTTCTTATCCCAATGACACTTAAGACCTTTAGTAGATTATTAGATATGCTCATTCAAGGGTTAACTATCCCTTTCCGTGGAGAGCCCCTCTCTGGGCTTCAAATTATGGGAGTTTTAGAGACTAGGGCGCTTGATTTCGAAAATATTATAATTTGTTCTGTAAATGAAGGGCTATTTCCTAAGAAGAGTATTTCAAACTCATTTATCCCTTATAATTTAAGAATAGGATTTGGTTTGCCTGTAAAGGAGCATGAAGATGCGCTCTATTCATATCTTTTTTATAGACTTATTTCGCGAGCTAAAAAGGTTTTTCTTTTATATGATACCCGTACAGATGGACTTAAAAGTGGAGAGGCTAGCCGTTTTATAATGCAGCTTAAATATCTATATGATTTACCTGTTAAAGAAAGAAGCGTTGTTTACAGAGTTGAACCTCAGGTGAGGAGAGAGATTGTTATAGAAAAAGATGCAGCTGTAATGAAAAAATTAGGGCAATTTTTACAAATAGAGAGTGGAAAAGCTTTATCGGCCTCGGCATTAAACACCTTTATAGATTGTCCCTTGCAATTTTATTTCTCTTATATAGAGGGAGTAGAGATAGAAGAAGAGATATCAGAAGAGTTGGAAGCAAGTGAGTTTGGTTCAATATTCCATTTTGTTATGGAGCGCCTCTATAAACTCTATGAGGGTAAAATTCTAACTAGAGATTTATTAAAAACTATATTGCAAGATGAGCATTTAATAGAGCGTGAAATAGACAAAGGTTTTTTGAAGTACAAGAACATTATTAATCCTAAAGGCTATGCTCTACTTATAAAAAGACTCATAATTAAATATGTACAGATAACTCTTCGCTACGATATTACAGAAACTCCTTTTGAGTATTTAGGAGCAGAAAAAAAATTAATTAGAGTAATTAGTATTAAACTTGGGATGGATGTGCCATTAAAGGGTTTTCTTGACAGGATAGACAAAAAAGAAGCTCTTAGAATTGTAGATTATAAAACAGGTAAAGGCGATTTGAGTTTTAGGACTATAGAGTCACTATTTGACCCATCTTTTAATAGAAGAAACAAAGTTGCTTTTCAAATGTATCTATATGCTTTGCTTTTAGAACATAGAGGTGAACTTATTGCAGAGCCTTATTTTATAAGAGAGCTAGCCAAGGGTAAATCTCATCGAATATTTATAGATGAGCTTCAAAAGGACGAGTTTAAGTTGCTTCTTGTAGATCTTTTAGATAAAATTTTTGATCAAAAAATTCCGTTTTCTGCAACCGAGAACAGCGATATATGCAAGTGGTGCGATTTTAACTCTATCTGTTATTAATTTAAGGAACTATGGCAGGTTTAAAAATAATAAAAGCATCGGCAGGTTCTGGCAAAACTCATACTTTAATCAATGAGTATATAAGTTTACTCTATAAAAGTGAAAGGGCCTACCGTCATATTCTTGCAGTTACTTTTACCAATAAAGCAACTGAAGAGATGAAAAGAAGAGTGGTAGAGACTCTATATGAGCAGAGCCTTACCAATCTTGTTGCTAAGAAAATATTAACCGAAGTTTTGCACGATTACTCCTCTTTCGCAATAAGCACAATAGATAAGTTTTTTCAACAGACAATGAGGGCCTTTGCAAGAGAGATTGGTAAAAATAGCGCCTATAGTGTAGAGTTAGATCAAGAACTAGTTCTTTCCGAAGCTATTGACAATATGGTTATGAATCTAGATAAGGAGGAGAATGAAGAGTTGTTAGATTGGCTCACAAGCTTAGGAGCAGCTTCTGTAGAGAGTGGCGCTGGTTGGAATTTCAAAGGAAAACTAACTTCTCTTGCGAGTGAGATATTCCGTGAAACTTATAAGAATATGAGGGGCGATTCTTATAATGAGTTAATAAATAAAGGGATGCTCTCTGTTTTTAGAGATAAGTTGGTTATAATAAAAAAGGAGTTTGAGACAGCACTCCTAGAGATATCGAAAACTGCTGTAGAGAGTATGGAGCGATATGATTTATTACCCGAATATTTTAAAGGTGGCTCTAGATCGGCTATGAGATTTTTTTCTAAAGTGTATGAGGGTGAGGTGCCACCTTTACCAAGAGTATTTCCCGAAATGGCAGAATCACCAGAGAACCTTGTTGCACGTACTACAATTAAAAAAGATCCAGCACTCTACAACTCCATTGAAAATTGTTGGAGCGATGGGCTTGCCAATGCTTTAGAGCGAGTCTGCTATCTCTACGAGAACGATTTATTAAAATACAATACAGCCGCTATTGTTTATGATAACATTCACACTTTGGGAGTGCTTTCCGATATTGAAAAATTTGTAAAGGAGTATACTCAAGAGAAAAATATTGTACTTATCCCCGAAACTACAGAATTACTAAATAAAATAATTGATGGCAGCGATGCGCCTTTCATTTATGAAAAGACAGGTACACGTATAGATCATTTTATGTTAGATGAGTTTCAAGACACCTCGCTTTTACAGTGGCAAAATTTTTGCCCCCTAATATTGGAAAGTGTTGCAAAAGGGAATGAAAACTTAATAGTAGGCGATGTAAAACAGAGCATATACAGATGGAGAGGCTCTGATTGGAATCTTTTAAATAAATTTTATTAAAATTAAATCCCTTTAGAGAGCATAACAGATTTGGACCTTCGCAAAAACTGGCGCTCAACTAAAAGTATTATTGATTTTAATAATACTTTTTTCCCACACCTTGCTTCGGTTTGTAAAGAACATTTGGAAGCTCCCGATTTAGATGTTTACTCTTCTGTAGAACAGGAAATTTCGAGTTTAAAAAGAGAAAATGAAGGTCATGTTTTAGTTAAGTTTTTTGAAAATGAGAGAGAGGGACTTACGTGGAAGGAGTTAGCTATGGATTACTCGGTCTCACTTATAGAGACTTGGAAAAAAGCTGGGCACAGTATAAGAGATATTACTTTTTTGGTAAGGAGCAATAATGATGGCCAGATGGTAGTGAATTATTTGCTAGAGAAGGGATACCCAGTAATTTCTGATGAGGCCCTCCTAATAAGTTCTTCACCTTTAGTTAGAAGAGTAATAGCAATATTAAAATATATACTTAATCCACAAGATAGTATAAACAATACTATTGCAACTTTCTTAGGGGTAGAGACCAATAATTTAGATTTGTTGTCACATTTGCCACTATATGAATTATGCGAAGAGGCTATAAGAGAGATGGATATAAAATTTAATGATTCAGAATCACTCTTTATAAACTCATTTTTAGATTTGGTGTTAGATTATGGTAAAGGAGAAAATGCCGATATTGCCGCATTTATAAAATGGTGGGAGAAAAATGGTTTGCAAAAGAGCGTCCCTGCTCCAGAAGGACAAGATGCTTTGCGAGTTATGACCATTCATAAGGCAAAAGGGCTAGGAATACCAATAGTAGTTCTCCCTTTTTTTGAATTACCATTAGATTATGGAGGCTACAACGCACCAATTCTTTGGTGCCAGTCTACTAAGGAGCCATATAATTCAATACCAATGTTTCCTGTGAAATATTCAAAACGCCTTTTAGACTCTTTTTTTAGTGAGCAGTATAGAGAGGAGAGAGTTAAAGCCTTTATTGACAATATGAATCTTGCTTATGTGGCACTTACTAGAGCTAAAACCGAGATGGCAGTTTTATGCCCAACCCCTCCAAAAACAGGTGATTCTCTATCTGTTTCTAAAATTCTTTTCTCTATGCTAGATAACGCCCTAGAAGAGAATGAGTATAATGTAGGTTCTTTTACACAAAAAATATTATTGCAAAAAGAAGATTTTACAAATATTATCAAAGTTCCTGTTTTTACTTCATTTAACACAGCAGACCGTTTAAAATTGGCGTTGCGCGGAGAGGAGTATTTTAACGAAAGGAGCAGTCGCGGGAAAGGTCTTATTATGCATAGGATAATGGAAAACATAGTTGTTGAGTCAGATCTTGAGAAAGCGTTAGAAATTGCATTGTCAGAGGGGATACTCTCGTCTGAGATGAGGGAGGAGGCTCAAATAACAATCAAAAATATGTTTATGACAGTTAGAGATAGACACTGGTTTGATAATAGATATAAAGTATTTAGGGAGCTAGAGATTCTAGAGCCAAGAGGTTCTATTAAAAGACCCGATAGGGTTCTTATGGGAGCTAAGGCACAGGTTATAGATTTTAAATTTGGTAAAAAAAGAGAGCAATCTCATATTAATCAAGTTAAACAGTACGTCTCACTTATAAAAGAAGCAGGTATTGCCTATGTAACCGGGTATGTATGGTATCCAGACAGCAACGAAATCATTGAAGTTTAAGAGCCACTATTGGGGTTTAAGGATAGTTGCAATCTCAAAAACCACATCTTGAGTTAAAGCATCTTTTAATATGACTGTTCTATTCTTATCTAGAAGATAAAACGAAGGAGAGGGCCTGCGGTCATATAACCTTTCTATAGTAATTTCCATTTCATTATCGTGAGCTACAGTCCAATATGGTTTGAAATTTTCTGCTGATTTTTTCCATTCATAAAAGTTGCCTCCAGTATAAATTGCAAGCATATTAAATGTTTTTGAAGCAAGTTCTATAACGGTGTTGTTAGAAAAATAGTCTAATGATGCTTCGCATGCAGGGCACTCTGGCTCATAAAACATAATTAAAGTATACTCTCTGGGGAGGGTGTGTAAACTCCCTTGTTTACCCTCTATTGTAGTGAATCTAAAGTCATTTGAGATATCTCCGGGATTATTTTTAAGAGCTAGCTCTAACTGCTCCCTGTATCTCTCTTTTAAAAGTGGGTCGAATGCTTCGTTTTTAATAATAACTTTTAGTACAGTAATATAAAAAAAATCGTCTCTTAATCTAGAATTAGGGTCGTATAATGAGTTTTCAATTATTTCTAGTAAATACTCTTTAAGTGGAGGTGTTGCCTCTAACACTAATGTGGTAAATTTTTCTAGAGAGTTTTTAGAGACATCAAAGGGAAACTTTAGTAAGTTACCAATATAAGAAGAGTAATGAATATTTATGGCTAACTTGTCTTGAAGATAGGTTGAGTCAGAAAAATCCATAACATCCCAAAAATGATTTGCTATATATAAA
>JBAYBU010000101.1:0-5504 GCA_041669105.1 Bacteroidales bacterium
AAAGAGCTGGGTAATATTGCCTCTCTCTCTTTCTATGCCAATAACTTTACCAACTCTAGACCCCACATGATAGATAAGGCTAGACCAAATGCTCCTGGACGGTTAAAGAATACAGATATATACTTTGGAGCAGAATTAAAAATAACCTTCTAAACTGTAAATTAATGAAAACACATAAATTATCTATTCTTTTATTGCTGATGTTCAGTTTTGCTCTATCTGGCTGTCTCAAAGATTTGAGAGACAGTGATTTTTTAGACGAAAATTTGAGCTCAACAATTAATATTGAGGTTAAAATACCTCAAGGCTATAACTACTCTTTAGAGGGGTTGGTCATTAAATTAAACGACCCATCTACTGGCAGACTCTTTGAGGGAGTTACTAATGCAAATGGGGTTGCTTCTATTAAAGTAGCACATGGTACCTATATTGCTACAACTGAATTTAAAAAGAATGAGGCTGGAGGCACTATTTTAATTTTTAATGGTACAACCGGAAAAATTAGAGTAACACCTGTAGATGCAGCTGTAGTATCTAATGATCTCTCGTTAAATGTTTCAAGAGCGGGCCAAATAGTTATAAAAGAGTTTTACTATGGCGGTAGAGAAAATCCCGAAACAGGAAAAAAATATTCTAACGACCAATATATTATTCTTTATAACAACTCAAGCGATGTAGCTTATTTAGACTCTCTCTGTATTGGAGTTGCAGATCCTTGGAACGCTCTTACAAATGGAAGAGTATCTCACTGGGTAAAAGACGAGGGTACTGAACTTAGAGATTCGGTTCCAAATATTGGAATTGGATGGATGTTCCCAGGCAGTGGAAGAGATAATCCATTACAACCAGGCGAACAAGTTATAATAGCTACAAACGCTATAAACCATTTTGAGTCTGTGCCTACATCTGTAGATTTAAGCAAGCCAGGATATTGGGCTTTATATGATGCTATTCTTACCTCTTCTCAATCTGTTCCTGAGCCAGGTGTGAAGCTATTAGAAGGGTTCTGGAAAGTGGGATCGGCTAAGTCATATATTATATCTCAATTGAGCCCAGCTCTTTTTATCTACTCACTTGGAGGCAAAACTACGGCAAAATTTGTAGAAGATACCTATACTTGGAATCCTAGATATTCCAACAGGAACTTCGATGTCTTGATGGTAGATAAAAACCTTGTTTTAGATGGTGTAGAGTGTTTTAGAAACGATACTGACACCAAACGATTAAGGCCAGAAGTTGATAATGGCTTTGCTATGATAGATGGGTCTGGGCAGGGGCAAAGTGTTCATAGAAAAATAGATGAGGTAGCCACTGCAGCTGCAGGGGGCCGCACAGTTTATATGGATACAAATAACTCTTCTAATGACTTTGAAGTGAGAGAAGTAGCATCATTGTTGAATAATTAATTTGATATAGAAATGAAAAATAAATTGATATATATATTGAGTGTTATTGCGATATGTTTGCTGCCGATTACTTCGTATTCACAGCAACGTTCGCAAAAAAGACACTATAGATTTGAAAAGATAGAGATAAGAGCCCTTGGCTGTTATCTGGTAATGCTGCAGGATTGGTATTTAACAAGGCAGATAACTTTGCAAACGTAGGGGGGTTTTACACTAATGAAAGTGGAGACTACAAAAACTTTAACGACCCAAAAACTTATTCTACCTATGGAGTAGAGACTAAATCTTATACTAAAATAAAAGATGTCTATTTCTATGGGTCATTTAAGTATGACTATGGCGTTAATGAAGATCTTGCTTGGAGAGGGACTATTTATCCGGGGTCTAATTTGAATCCTATTGTGGACTCTATTCCAGGTAAAGTGTTGAGAGAATCTTATATTTTGAGTGGTAAGGTTGGTTATAATCTTACAGACCGAATCTCTATAGGTGCTGCATTTGACTATAGTACTAATACTGCAGCCAAGAGAATAGATGGGAGGAACAAAAATACTTTATCTAAACTGAATGTCTCTCCAGGGATTACTTTTACTGCTGCTGGATTAAAGCTGGGTTTGAACTTAAACTATAAAAGAGATGTAGAGCAGGTAGAATATAAATATATTGGAGAGGCAACTGGTAAAGACATCTATTATATGGAAGGTTTGTGGTTCTATGTGAGCTCGGGTATAACTAACACAACTATGCTTAATAGGAAATATTTAAAAGATGTTTTCGGAGGATCTTTTCAGTTTCTTGCAAAAGTTGGGAATTTGCGCTTGTTTAACCAATTTTCTGTCAATTACGGGCAAGAAGACAACGCTGAATCGGGTAATTTCGATAAAAGATATGCCTCTGTAGAGAGTCTTAACTATAAATATGATGGAAAGTTTAGATTAGTTGGTAATGACATAGATCACTTTCTTACTCTCTCATTTATGAGTGAAGAGAATCTCTCTTCTAACATTGTGACCAACTACGAGAGAGTACCAGGAGAAGGTAACTCATGGGCATATTACGAATATGGTAAAACTCTTAGATATGTTACCAATTATCAAAAGTATGGAGCGGAATATAAGGTGTTTATAAGAGATGGGGAGTGGAGATGTTCTTGGATAGTAGCAGCCGGTATAAATCATCATGTTATGGAGAAAAATTATAAGGTGTTTCCTGCTTCGTATCATCAAGATTACAAACTTAGCGAGATTTATTTAAGAGCAGCCAAGGATTTCATTCTTAACGAAAAATCTTCACTTAATCTTGAATTTACAGGAAGTTATATAGATGCAAGTGGAACCAAGTTAGATGAGGTGAATCCGTTGACAATAGGTTCTTTAAAACTTAATAGAAGCATACTCGATACAGATTATGCCTACAATTTGGCAAGCAGATATAGTGCTGGCCTAAATATGAAATATGCAAGAAGCTTAAACCTCGATAAAGGATCTACTATTTATATGGGTGCAGGTTATAGGCATGTAGATGCAGCTGACTTAGGAACTCGTGCATTTTTCACTTTGTCTATTGGCTTGAATTTCTAAAATATTTTGTACATTATTAATCCCGCGTTTTTATAAACTAAGAAAAGGCGGGATTTTAAATAACTAATTAATAATAATATTATGAGAAGAAAGATAGTTTTTATCTCCCTATTTTTGGCTTTTTTGGCGCCTCGTTTATTTGCAGACGAAGGGATGTGGCTTGTGAATTTATTGGACAAGCAACTGTATGAATTAATGAAGAGCAAAGGGCTAGAGCTAAAGTCGGGAGAAATTTATAATCCCGAGCAAATTGCTCTTAGTGATGCTATTGTAGCTATAGATGGTGGAATGTGTAGCGGGAGTATTATCTCGGACAAAGGGCTAATGATCACAAATCACCACTGTGCTTATGGAGATATTCATTCACTAAGCACCAAAGAAAACAACTATTTAGAGAGTGGCTTTTGGGCGATGAATATGGATAACGAGATTCCTATAGAAGGAAAGAGTGTTACCTTTTTAAGGGGGATTAGTGATGTAACAGACCATGTTAATAGAGTAATAGATAGTTTGGACGCAGCTGGCCCTAGAGCTCTGTTTTTTATGAACAAGGTCTCTTCTATAGTAGAGGAGAGATATAAAGATTCTCCATATGAGAAATCGCTCTCTTCTGAGTGGAGGGGCACTAAATATTATCTCTATTTTTATGAAACATTCTCTGATGTAAGATTGGTTGGAGCACCTCCTGTTTCTATTGGAGCTTTTGGTGGCGAAGCCGATAATTGGGGGTGGCCTCAGCATAAAGGGGATTTTGCAATTTATAGGGTTTACTCTGCTCCCGATGGCGCTCCAGCCAAACACTCGGCACAAAACATTCCTATGAAACCAAAAAGATTTATTACTGTCTCTTCAAAAGGAGTTGAAGAGAATGATTTTACTATGATTCTTGGTTACCCTGGAAGGACTAATAGATATATCTCTTCTTTTCAGCTAAAAGAGAAGTTTGAGATTGATAATCCTATGATAAGCAAAGTTAGAAGATCTAAACTAGATGTATGGAAAAAATATATGGATAGTTCAGACGAGATTAGACTTAAATATTCCGATAAATATTTTGGGATAAGTAATTATACCGATTATGCTAAATGGGAAAATCTATGTATCGAACGTTTTGATATTATTAATGAGATTAAGAAAAAAGAGGATGATCTCACAAAATGGATTGCTGCAAAGCCTAAAAGGGTAGAGGAGTATGGAGATGTACTGGCAACGTTAGAGAGAGGTTATGCGCTTAAGTCGGAGGCCGAAAAATACAAAGGGTATTTACAGGAGTCCATGGTAAGAGGAGCAGAGTTTATAACTTTGGGCCAAAGGTTTAAAGGGATTACTCTATATTTAAACACAAGGAAGATAGATACTTTTTCTATAGAGAACAATAAGGCAAAAGAGTTTCTTTCTATCGCTAAAGATCTTTTTGCTTCGGCCGATGTAGAAGTTGATAGAGAGGTCTCTAAGGTTATGATTAAACATTATTTAAGAGAGATACCAGAAAGTTTTTATCACGAGTCATTTGTAAATTTATTAGCTCGCTTTAACGGTAATTCCGATGCAATGATGGATTTTGTTTATGATAATAGTGTACTTACAAATCTAGAGAGACTAGAAGCTTTTTTTGCTGAGCCTCGTAGTGTAAATGATATATTTAACGACCCTATAATTGATGTGGTAAGTACTATCTCTATCTTAGAGTATAATCGTCTTTTGAGTAGTATATTAAATGATGCTGGAATTTCTTTAGGTAAAGAGAGAACCAAATATGTTAAAGCAATGTATCAAATGCAACGAGAAGCAGGCCAAAACATATATCCTGATGCTAACTCAACAATGAGATTAACTTTTGGAGTAGTTGGCGGAATTAAGCCAAGAGATGCTGTGCAATATGATTATTTGACAACAACTCAAGGTATTTTGGAAAAGGCCGACCCTAATGATTATGAATTTAATATTAAGCCAGATTTAGAAAAAGCTCTTAAAGAAAAAGAGTGGGGGCGTTGGGGTAAGGATGGAGTCCTATATGTGAATTTTATGAGCGACAATGATATTACCGGTGGCAATTCGGGTAGTGGAGTTCTTAACGGAAAAGGAGAGCTTGTGGGCTTGGCATTTGATGGTAACCGTGAATCTATGGCAGGGGATGTATTCTTTGTAGAAGGCTATAACAAGTGTGTTTCTGTAGATATTCGTTATGTGTTGTGGGTAATAGATAAATATGCAGGAGCCAAGCATATTATTGAAGAGATGACAATTAATTAAAGTGTGCTATTTAACATACGATTTATACGTATAAAAGAACAACTTTACTCATTGCTATTCGCTGTGATTTATTGATTATCAACGAGATCACTTTCACTGGCACCTCTTTTTTAGGGGGGTGCCAGTGAAAGTTGACCATCATATAGTAAGGCTTTTACTCCAAATGTCCCTTACGATTCTGGGCTACGTTAGAAATTTTTTAAAAAAAAGAGGGGCCAATAGTTAGTTATTGACACCCTCTTTAATTTTATTGAATGTTAATGTT
>JBAYBU010000102.1:0-5444 GCA_041669105.1 Bacteroidales bacterium
GAGATTAAGGAGCTGCGCAAGGTGGTAAATGGGTATAGACATACTCACGACCAAATTGTTAAAAAAACAGACGATCTTATGTGGCATCGGCTCTTGGGAGATGTTGCCTTTGTAGATAAAGTAAGACTTACTGGCCCCCCAAGATGGAAGCCTCTTAAAGAAGAAGACCGCTTTGCTGCAAACCCTCTGCAATTTTACAGCTACATATTCATTCCTAAATCTATAGACCCAGCAAAGAAATATCCACTTATAGTATTACCTCATAGTGGAATACATGCCGATTTCTCTACCTATTATGCCCACATTGTAAAAGAGCTTATTGCTCAGGAGTATATTGTTGTTTCGGCTGAATATAGGGGAAGCACAGGATATGGCAAAGGTACGTATGAGAACATAGACTACGGCGGTCTAGAAAACGAAGACGTTCTCACAAGCCGAGACTACATGGTAGATAACTACTCAATAGTAGATGAGTCTAGAATAGGTATAATAGGTTGGAGCCACGGTGGTATGATTTCGCTTATGAATATTTTGCGCTATCCTCAAAAGTACAATGTTGCATTCGCAGGAGTTCCAGTAAGTGATTTAGTAAACAGGTTGGAATCTCATGGTGATTCTTATAGAGCTTATTTTATACCTAAATATCATATTGGTGAATCAATTGAAGAAAACCTCGAGGAGTACAAAAGAAGATCTCCCTCTAATTATGCGTCGCTGTTAGAAAAGCCTCTGCTTATCTACACTAATACAAACGACAACGATGTTTATGTAGAGGAGGTAATTGCTATGATAGACTCATTGAAAGCAAATGATAAGATTTTTGAATATAAAATATTCCAGAATGCCTCTGGTGGGCATGGCTTTGACCGCATTGACTCAAAAGAGGCTACCGAAATAAGGTATACAGTTCACAAATTTCTCGAAAAACATCTGGACCCACCCAAACCATTTGCAAACCACCAAGAGATGCGCAAAGCATCCTATTTTTTTTCTAAATAGAAACTTTAAATAAATTATTCATTACAGAGCTAATTAATTTAGAGGAAAGAATTTCATTCTAAACATTTGTTCATTACCTTTGCAGTGAACAAATGTTTTTTTATGGCTAGGCCCAAAAATTTAAGAAGAATAGACACCCATCCTTTAGTTAAAGGATATACGCCAATAGACTTCAAAGGCAAAAAACAGCACTCTTTTGTAATTGTCAACTTAGAAGAGTATGAGTCTATTAGGCTATGTGACTATGAATCTAAAAGCCAAGAAGAGGCCGCTCAATTAATGGGCGTGTCAAGGCCTACACTTACCAGAATATATTCACAAGCAAGAAAGAAGGTTGCCGAGGCTTTTACAGAAGGTAAAGGAATTATTTTTGAGGGAGGTAAAGTCTTCCTAGACAGCGACTGGTTTAACTGCTCTGATTGTAACTCCTCTTTTAATAACTACTCACATATATCCAATCCAACCTGCACTTTATGTGGCTCTAACAAAGTTATATCATTTACAGAATAATAATCAACTCACTATTAATTAGATTATAAACTGACACTAAATATATGAAATACGCTATAACCTCCATAGAAGGAAATTTAAAAAGCAAGTGTAGCTCTCATTTTGGAAGATCAGAATATTTTGCAATCTACGATACAGAAGATGAGTCCATAGAGTTCATGAAGAATCCATTCGAAAATATACCTAAAAGAGCAGGACCATCTGTAGTTAAAATGCTCTCATCAATGAATATCCAAATTGTTATCTCTACCGAATTTGGAGAGAGAATTAAAAATTTTTTTGAAAGTAAAAAAATTGGAATGGTAATTGTTCCCAACGAAAACATGACTATAGAAGAGATAGTTTCAAAAATTGGCACTAAAAATAAAACGGAATAAATAACAAAAATTAAAACAAAAAAATGAGCAACAATAACCCAATAGTAAAAAAAGAGATTAAAGGGATTAAAAATATTATAATTGTAGCATCTGGTAAAGGAGGAGTAGGTAAATCTACATTAGCTTCTACCCTTGCAATGACCCTCTCTATGAAAGGATATTCAATAGGATTATTAGATGCCGATATTTACGGCCCATCTATACCTATGATGTTTGACATTCAAGAGTGCCGCCCCATTGTTACAGAAAAAGATGGCAAAACCATGATTGAGCCCATCATTCGTTTTGGAATTAAATTAATGTCTATCGGTCTTTTCATAGACCCTGCCAAAGCGGCAATATGGAGAGGCCCTCTCGCATCAAGCGGAATGAAACAGATGATAGATCAAGCCGAATGGGGAGAACTTGACTATCTTATTATAGACACTCCTCCAGGAACAGGAGATATTCACATCTCTCTACTTCAAGAGTATAAAATATCGGGTGTAGTAATTGTAACAACACCTCAAATGCTCTCTACAAGTGATGTGCAAAAAGCAATCTCTCTTTATGCCGATCAAACAATTGGCGTTCCTGTGTTGGGAGTAATTGAAAACATGTCTTGGTTTACTCCAGAAAAGCACCCAAATGAAAAGTACATTCTCTTTGGCAAAGGAGGAGGCGAAGCTCTTGCACGTAAATTCAATGTTCAGCTTCTTGCCCAAATACCACTTCACGAAAAACTATGTCAAGAAGTTGATTATGGCAAAATGAATGAAGTAGCAAACTCTTCTTTAATAAAAGCTGAGTTTGAATCTATAAGTGAAAAGATCATTAAACAATTACCTGTAACTGTGTAACATAAAAAAAACTCTCTCAAAGCTTTTAAAAGCTTTGAGAGAGTTTTTTTTTAAATAGTCTACTATGGGAACTCTATTAGAACAACTTAAAAAAGATGTGAGATATCAAGAGGGTCTTAAAGCTTGCATAAATTGTGGGACTTGCACTGCAATATGCCCCGCAGCAGCAGTTAGCGATTACGACCCTAGGCAAGTAGTAGACGATGTCCAATCTGATAACGAATTTTATATCAAAGAATTACTTATATCCGACACAATATGGAGATGTGGCGAATGTTTGTCATGCAAAACTCGCTGCCCACGTGGGAACACTCCAGGATATATTATTCAAGCGTTACGCGCGCTTTCAATAGAGAGCGGTCTATTTAAAGAGAGCGAAGAGGGCCGTAAACAAACTTTACTCGCTCACAGTATTGGAACACACATGTTAGATTATGGATATTGTGTCTATTTTGATGCTTTGAATACAGAGGATTTTCCCGAACAAGGTCCTGTATGGGACTGGGTAATGAAAAACCGCAAAACAGTCCTAGAAAAATTAGGATGTAGTTATAAACAAGACAAACCAGGTTCATTAAGAAAAGTTCCAGAACACTCAATGAGAGACCTTAGAGCTATATTCAAAGAGACAGGTGCAATAGATAGATTAAATAAACTTAAAGATATTTAACCATCTCTAGGCAATAAAAAACTAAAAATTATGACTCTAATTAGTGTAAAACCCGTCAAAAACAGAGAGTGGCAAAAATATCAAAAAGAGATTGCATTTGACCACTACTACTTAGCTAGAAGTTGCATAAGACAAAACGTATTTCCTGCAGCCGAAGATATCTTAATGAAAATACTTAGAGAAATATTAGGGAAAGATATTTTTGACGATCCTGCTCAAACTACTTGCACAGGTATTGCATATCACTCTGGCATAATTCCTTTTGAAACAACCATGACAGTTGTTGCAAGGCAGTTTGCATTAATGAACGAAGCAGGTTACGAAAATTTTGCCTGTTCATGTGTAACATCTTTTGGAATCTATACAGAAGTTCTTGAAACATGGCATGAATTTCCCAAAACATTAGAAAAGACAAGAGAGCATCTGATGAATGCTACTGGTAAAACATTTATAATACCAAAAAACATAGTGCATACAAGCGATCTTATCTTTAAGTTTAGAGAAGAGATTGCACAAAAACTAAAATATAGACTTATAAATAAAGAGACAGGGGAGCCATTAAAAGTGGTAGATCACATAGGATGTCACTATGCAAAGATATTTCCCGAGCATGGTATTGGAGGAGCCGAATATCCATACGTCTTAGCCGGTCTTACAGACGAATTTGGAGGTGCACAAGTAGATTACCCCGAGAGGCGCCACTGCTGTGGTTTTGGTTTTAGACAATACTTGCTCAAATCTAACCGCGGATACTCTGTTGCCAACTCTAAAATTAAATTTGACTCCATGAAACCGTATAAACCCGATCTTATAATTGCAAACTGCCCAGGATGTACATTTTTTCTAGATAGATGGCAATATGTAATTGCAGAGATGGAAGAGATCACATATGGAGCTAACGGTTATGGAATACCTGTGCTCACATACGAAGAGTTAACAGGAATGCTACTCGGATACGACCCATGGGAAATGGGGCTTCAGCTCCATCAAGTTGCAGTTGAGCCTATCCTAGATAAAATTGGAGTAGAGTATGATAAATCTAAAAAATATCTTGGAGCAAAAGGTGAATATATAGGAGAGCCTTTATTACCTTTAAAGCTTAAACAGTAATATCACCTAGTTTTCATACTCCAATGCTGCAAACAAATTTAGCTATACATATAATACTTTTTACTATAATTATTATTTTAATGGCTGTTGTTTATCCTATTACAGGATATATCCAAACAAAACATTTTAAAAAAGCTCCTGCTAAAATTAGGTCTAATAAAGTTGAATGGTACAAAAAGTCTATGTTGTGGAGTTGGCTCCCTTCTCTTGTCATTGTTCCTGCAGTAATAATTAGTGGACACTCTTTAAAAGAGCTTGGTTTTGTTTTGCCCTCGGCACAAATTAATAATATTTCTTCTATTTTTTTTTATATAGCTCTGAGTTTAAGCGCACTCTATTTTGCTTATAATATCTATTGTATGGCTTCCTTTCGTATAAGCGAGAGTGTGAGAAGCCACCATGCACAAAAAACACCTCAGTTTATAAGATCGATCCTACCTACTACTAACAAAGAGAGGCAGATGTGGGCTATGCTTTCTATCACAGCTGGCATTACAGAAGAGATTTTATACCGAGGATATCTCTTCTTTGCAATATTTTTACTTTTTGGAGAAGTTACTCTCTATATCCCAATAGGATTATCTTCACTACTTTTTGCAATTGGACATATTTATCAGGGAAAAGAGGTTATTAAACCTGCTCTAGCAGGGCTTTTTCTCTGTTTAATTTTCTACTTTACGGGATCTCTATATGTTGTAATTATTCTACATATTTTTCAAGACCTGGTAGCAATTGATTTGCTAAAAGAAAAGTAATACTTCTATTTTTTAACTTTTTTACAGGCTAATCTGTTGTTACTATAACAATAGCAATAGAAAGTAATGCTTTTTTAATAATGAGATTATTGTTCATAATAGATTAAAAGATGATTAATTTTTTTAATATATCGTACTGTTCAGATAAGTATCAGTACACAATGGGTAAAACCTATTGCGACCA
>JBAYBU010000103.1:0-5437 GCA_041669105.1 Bacteroidales bacterium
AGAAGATCAAGGATATTATTGGCATGTTTAATTTGTGCAGACACTACATTACTTTTTGGGTCAAAATAATCTTTATCTGGAACCTTCCTGCTCATTTTGCATATTGTTGCATACTCTCTAAAGCCAGACTTTAAAAAAACATCTGAAGTAAATCTTAAATCAGACATTTTTCCAACCAGGTCAGCCACATATAAGGGGTTTTCTACCTTGTAATTTAAATGGATCAGTGAGCTTTGTAGTGACTCATATGAAGATGCGACAAAGTACAAATTCATAAAACCCTTATTGAAACGTAACAATATCAAGGTATCTCCATCTTGAGCTAAATAAAAATTCCCTGAATTAATCCAATTGGTAACAATTTCTATGTTTGGATAAAAATTTGTTATTATATTTTTGCTCTGTTTTTTTAAAAAGTTTATTTTATAAGCTATTTCGTTATATATAAATACACTATTCATTATTGGCTAAATTATAAAGCATTATCCTATCAAGTTTCCCATTTGTGTTTCTTGGTAGTTCTTCCATCTTATGAAACACTGTAGGGACCATATATTTTGGGAAAACTGCGCCAATTGATTTCTTTATTTGGGCAATTGATACTTCTTTATTGCATTGGTAAAATAACGTAATTTCCTTTTTAGCTCTGTTGTAAACTACACAGCCAGCGTCTACTAACTTTAGTGTGTTTACAATAACATGTTCAATTTCTCCCAGTTCTATCCTGTATCCCATATGCTTTATTAAACTGTCTTTCCTGCCTTTGAATACCATTTCTCCTCTCTCATTTTTACTAACGATGTCTCCAGTTCTGTAAATAGTTTCGGGATAAGATTTATTAAGAGGATTTTGAACAAAAGCTACAGCAGTTTGCTTCGGATTGTTGTAATACCCCATTGCAAGAGATGTACCTCTAATACAAAGCTCTCCCTCTTCATTCTCAGAAGCAATTTGATTGTCGGAATTTAGAATTATAATATCTGTATTCCTACAAGGAAACCCAATAGGTATCGGTTCATGATCTTTAAACTCACGATCTACAATAAAATAAGTACAATCAACAGAGGCTTCTACAGGGCCGTATAGGTTTACGAATGTAGCTTTGGGCATGTTTATTTTCCAATAGTTGAATTGTTTTGTTGGAAAAACTTCACCAGCAAACCATACCATTTTAATTAGCGGTAATGGAAATTTATTTAACAAATCCATATTGGCGATATTAACCATTATTGAAGGCACCCAAAAAATATAGGTGACTTTGTGTTTTCTTAATACCTCTAATAGTTTTACTGGGAATGAAGCCATCTGGTTATCAAGGAGGACAAGCGTCACTCCTTTTGACATCATTAAGCAGATCTCATAATTATAATGATCAAATACAGTTGGAGACAAAACACCCAGAGTTTCTTCTCCAGTAAACCCAAATGTATTTACTGCCCACTCAAGATAATCAATGTAGCTTTTGTGATTCAGCACCACTCCTTTGGGCGTGCCAGTAGAACCAGAAGTATTAATTATACATAATGGATCGTTATCAATTATTTTTGACTTTATCTCTTCAATGATATTGATATCAATTGATCCGTGAGATTCCGCCTCCCTAAATAGTAATGTTGGGATATCACCTGTAATGTTTATGATATCTGTCGAATATTTTTCATTTGTAATAAGTGCTACAGGTTTAATCTGTTCAAGAATATTGCTTATACGGGAAAGAGGAGTCTTGACATCTAGATTCATATATATATTACCACTATAAGTAATAGCAATATCAGAAGTGATACACTCTACAGATTTAGGCAAAAAGACTGCAATTGGTTTGTTAACTACGTTTAATTTTGATATTTCAACTGCAAAATTCCTGGCATTAATAGATAGTTCAGAAAAAGAGATTTTTAGATCGCCATCAATTATTGCAATTTTTTTAGGGGTATCTCTTACTGTTTTATCGAAATATTCAATGATATTGATTTTCATACTCTGATCCTTTCATTAATAAAAAGTTTTAGCAGATTCATTACAAAGGTATAGTAGTTATTGTACGTGTTGCTCCTAGGTTATGTGAAGCATCTCTAGTTAGTAGAAAATAGTGGAATAAAATACAGTTAAATTAAAATAAGGGGTCTAAATTTGCCCCTTATTTAATTTAATAAACCCTAGTATATAAGCTCTTGGTTTCTGTATCCTGCAATATTTTTATACCAATCTGGGTATTGAGTGCCTCCAGATGTTGCCCAAGCAGCAAAATGAGTATATGCATCTATTATAGAATTCTTTTCTGATGGATATGAAAAGCCTTCTGGGAACATTAAACCCCACATCATTCCGTCTGTTGTCTTGAAATTATCACTAGGATGTAATGATCCGCCACTTATAGAAGCACTGTTAAATTTTTCTGTAGCAAGATAGCCAGGTATGTGAATCTCTTTACCTCTAGAATCTGCAACTATAAAGAAGTTGAATGACCCCATAGTTATATCAGACTGATTTACAGGGTTGTTAAATTCTACAGTAACTCTTTTCTCGGGAGTAGAAGTATGCTCACCTGATACTGTATTTAGGAATCCAGAGTAAGTAACAACTGCTTTAGTACCATTAAAGAGAGGAATTATTGCCTTTGTTACACCTGTTTCAACTCCACTTGCTCCTGAAGTAAAAGGTGCTCCTCCGCCTAATAATTGCCCTGTTACAGATTTAATGTTAGATGCCATAACATTGTCTAGCTGGAAACCTGCAGAGAGCTGTTTAATTGCACCAGCAGCAATTAGATTATAATCTAGATGTAGTTTAGTTATTTGATTTGAGCTATTTGTAATAGATGTAACTCGGAATAAAACTACAAGGTCGTTAAGATCATAGTCTCCTTTTATTGGCCACTGATCTTCAAAGGCATACGTGCCCCATCCACTTTGAGATGGGAAGTAGGTTGCAAATTCTGGATCTGGACCTACAGGTTCATCTGGAATAATTTGTCCGAGAGATTGATTACAAGAAGTACCTGCAATATTTTTGGTTTGCTCTTTAGAGAGTATAGCACCATCTTTAAAAGATGCTAAATATAGATCTTTTCCGTTTGCTCCAGAACCATTTACAAGATTTGTATGAACAAATTCTATATTACCCTTAATTTCTGCTGCTGCCCATCTTAAATCGGGCATATCTCCTGTGTTTTTTATTAATGCAAAAGAGGGAGATGTAGAAATAAACTTAAAGCTGTATGGATTTACTTCCATTTTGCCCATCAATAACATACTTGCTCCGTCCATATTAAATGTACTAAAGTTAACTTTGAAAGATTGGGTATTCAAAAGAGACCCTTCCTTAAGGTTTGCAGTGAGGGATTGGAAATCTGTTATTTGTGCAGTAATCCTGCAGAAATTATTTAAGGTACCACCACCGCTATTGTAAAACTTTACGGTAGATGTTATTTCACCGTGATTGGTTATTACTGTTCCATTTGTAAAATAAAATTCTTTACTGGTTATTATCCCAGACAGATCATTGTTTAAAAGAGAATTAGAAGTAAAATCGATATTAGGGACATCGATTGTTCCTGAATTATAAAGAGCCGAATTATTAGTAATGCTAAGGTTTTTCTCGTTTTTTGTAATTGTAATAGAGCCCTCATTATACATTATAGAGCCACCACTTAAATGAATATCATCATTAGAGCCAACCAGGGCCCCTTTATTCACAACCGTAACATTGTAAAGATCCATGTTATTGGAGATATTTAGAGTGCCCCCATCTTGGATATAAATGAAAGGGATAGGCCATGTATAACCACCACCATTAATCAGTGTTTTAAAGGTGACAGACCCACCGTCTAAAATTACAATAGAACATTTATCCATAGAGACATCACTGTTAATAGATAGAGTGCCTTTTACATATAAGACAGAATGAGATATCCAGTTGCCAAAATCAATAGTTTCTGTTCTGTTAAAGCCCTGCGGGATATAATAAGATTTATATGTGTTTCCATGAGTACTAATGGTGCCAGAAGGAAACCCTGTTAGAGTGAGTGCCGATTGGTTATTAACTGTAACATCGTAATTAGTAGGCAGAGGAACAATAGGGGCGGGGTTCATTACATTGCTCGTTGTAAAAGAGTTGCTTTTTGTTAATAAATCTGCCGATTCATTTTGGAGCTTAACGCTTAAAGAAGGAGAAGATATTTCCTGCGTGATAACTGTAACCAGGCCGTTAGGCTTCATTTCATAAATATATAACTTGTCTGTAATAGAAGCTACCGTTAGAGCAACATCAAACGGTTTATTTGGAGTTGCGGCACCCGAGGCAATAAGTGCCCCGCTATTTAGTAGGGGTGAGTTATATATTTTAATAGAGTGTAGTTTGTCTTTGCTTTGGGCATCAACAGCAGTTACATTTACTGTAACTTTTATCTCTTTTATAGTTTTCCAATCAAAGTCTTCAGGAATTTTAAGTTCTGACTCTGGATTTGGAGTGTTAGGATCTGATTTTGGCATCTTTACGCAAGAAGTAATTATAGATGCCATAATAGCGAGAGTTATAAATATTTTTCTCATTTTTCAATTTTCGGGATTTTGTTTTAGCTAATGATTATTAAGAGCTAACGTCCTTAGGGTATAAATACAAATAAAATCAAATTTTGTTTATTATAACTACTAAAAAAAAGTAGTCTGTAAACTTAATTCACAGACCACTAGACGTTTCTTTTTTATTTTTTTAATTAGTATATAAGCTCTTGATCTCTATATCCTGGCTTATCTAAATACCAGTCTGGGTATTGATTACCTCCAGATGTTGCCCAAGCAGCAAAATGAGTATATGCATCTATTATAGAATTCTTTTCGGATGGATATGAAAAGCCTTCTGGAAACATTAATCCCCACATCATTCCATCTGCTGTCTTGAAATTATCACTAGGATGTAATGAGCCGCCACTTACAAAAGTGCTGTTAAATTTTTCTGTAGCAAGATAGCCTGGTGTGTGAATCTCTTTGCCTCTAGTATCTGCAACTATAAAGAAATTAAATGACCCCATAGTGATTTCAGATTGATTTACAGGGCTATTAAACTCTACAGTAACTCTTTTTTCGGGAGTGGAAGTATATTCACCTGGTACTGTATTTAGGAATCCAGAGTAAGAAACAACTGCTTTAGTACCATTAAAGAGAGGAATTATTGCCTTTGCTACACCCGTTTCAACACCACTTATTTCTGTAGCAAAAGGTGTTCCCCCTCCTAATAATTGTCCTGTTACAGATTTAATATTAGATGCCATAACATTGTCTAGCTGGAAACCTGCAGAGAGCTGTTTAATTGCAACAGCAGCTATTAGATTATAATCGAAATGCAGTTTAGTTATTTGATTTGAGCTGTTTGTAATGGATGTAACTCGGAATAAAACTACAAGATCGTTAAGATCGTAGTCTCCTTTTATTGGCCACTG
>JBAYBU010000104.1:0-5419 GCA_041669105.1 Bacteroidales bacterium
AAGTGAACTACTTATATAATAGATAGTTACTCGCACTCATGGTAGGCGTTTTTTTGGCTGCAAGTCGGCTATTAGCGCAGCCCGAGTGCTAAGTCGCTTTTTTAGGGCTTTGGAGGCAGAGGTTAGTGGGATACTTAAATACTAAGATCTAGTGGCACGAAAAATTTTTGGCCAAAAGAGTAGGGGATGTCGCCATTGTGCTGTAGGCGTCCTATGATTATGGCTGGGTGGGTATTAATTGATTCGGCATACTCATAAAGCCCTTTTTCTGTAATTGGTAGTTTCTCTTTAAGCTTCGCCTCTTCTTCATGGGAGAAAGTCCACTTAATAGCAAACTCGTCTGCCTCTTTCTCTTTCTCCATATCTTTGTCTTTATATTCAACCTCTTCTAAAAAGATCTCCTTTTTGCCATGTAAAAGAATGTGACCAGCCTCATGAAAAAATGAAAACCAAAACTTATCGTTTCTTTTACCTCGGCCCCCTAGCTGAATCAAAGGGGTGTTGTTAAGCCACCGCGTAGCACCGCTAATGGCAGCTTTTGGAAGGCAGGGCGTGTACACTACTCTAATTCCAGCTAGGTGGCAAATAGTCTGTATCTGGTTAAAATAATCGGGAGCCTGCGCAGCCATTACAGATTTCAATAAAGGTAAAGACTCTCTGAATGTTTTTTCTGGTTAATTATCAGCAAGTGTTAATTAAAATATTTTTTTTTAGAGAATAACAATGGGGTAGGCCGAGGTTGCTATCGCCTGTGTAGAGATACTTTGAGAAAGTTTCTTATTCGTAATCCATGTCTACTTGGAAGCCTAGAAGCTTTTCTGATTGGTTGCTGTCTTTTAATTCTAAAATTGTGTTCTCTTGAACGAAAAGATTATAGGCCTCTTCAGATTCAAAAAGAGGTCTAACTTCTTCTAGCTGATTGTAGTTAACAGATATGATATACTGTTTTCCGCTATCAACAATATACTCTTTTATTATTTGCAACAATTCATATTTTTGCCTTGGGTCAATCCCATCTAGCAAGCGACTATCGTGAAAAATGAAGTTAATTTTATGTCCGTAACCCTTTAATAAGAGAGTGAGATCGTAGCAAAATGTTTTCACATTGCTAATGCCATCAGATTTGTCAAACTCAATTCTAGCATCAATATCGAATCTTATTTGATTTTCTCCCTCATTATTGTTCACGGTTATACCCGCAGGTGCATCTGGATAAAATCGCTTAACCAGCAATCTAAAAAAATCATTAGTGCGAGAGATAACTTCTGTAGCATCTTTTAGATAGATAGCTGCCTTATCTGACTCCTCAATTTGCAACCCTTTTATTCTTCGGCTTTCACTAGAGTAATTACTAAATAAATTTTGGTACTGCTCTAAGTTCTCTTTTTTGCTTTTTAGATCGGCCAACTTATTAGATAACTTAGTGAATATGTCCAGAGCATGGTGGGCATCTAGGTACTTTAGCTTACCATCTAAAGTATTTTCTTTAGACACTTTAGAAGCTTTAATAACCTGGGCACTCCTAATCAATTCATTCTTTTGATCTAATAACCTTTTCTCTCTATTTAGAGATATGTGTTTATAAAATTTCTCCAGCTCACCTAATTTCTTCAATGTTTGACCCTGTAAAATTATAGAAGCTTCTTTATATACTTGTTCAATCTTAGACCTCTCTATGTCTGTTGTAATTTTGCGACTCTCATCTATATTGGATATTTGGATTTTTATAAGCTCTAGTTTTTGGTGTAATTTTTCAATATCCTGTTTTAGTTGATCTGCTTGTTCCTTTATGTGGTAGAAATCTTCTGCTACAATAAATTTTTTCAAGTTCGCTTCTAATTGACATATTTGTTCTGCAAGCTCTTGCTTACCAATAGAAACATCCTTGTTGCCAATGAAGAAATCCTTTAAATATATATCTTCTTTAAGGTTTTTTACTAAGTCTTGTATTCTGTCTTTCTCTATCTTTAGCCTCTGTTTTTCTTGAACAAGAAATATGTCTAAGCCCAAGAGATATGCATTTGCAAGTTGGACTTGAAAAGGTTTTTTAACATTGTTAGGGTTTTGTTCATTTATGTATGAATCTCTACGAGGGCGTATGAAAAAAGGGAAAAGCGAACGAAAAGTGAGAGCATTAGTTTGAGGAGGTATTTCAAAAAGCAGTTCTTCCATTTTTTTGTTGAACTTTGACTTTGTTAACTCTCTATTGTTTAGCACAATTACATTCTGCTTACTTGTGTTCCGTGTAGATGTATATTCATTATTATTTATGGAGAATCGTAAAGTAAACTCCCAGTTAGGTAAAGAGGTTTTAAAAGATTTTTTTGCAGATGAACCTAAGCAAAAGTGAATAATTGAGACTAATAAAGATTTACCAACACCATTTGTAGTATCGCCTTTGTGAGATTTTTCTGGATTTTTCTGCTTTGCTACAATTAAATTAATACCAGATTTGCTGTTAAAATTAACAGTCTTAAAGGTCTCTATATTCGCAGATAAAGATATTAATTGCATCTCGATATTATTCCATTGTTTTCTTTAATAGTATTAATGCCATATAAGAAAATAAGCGTTAAGTTTAAACTATCAAAGCTATGAGGTGCCGAGTATAAGTCGTTTTTTAAATCTGTTTGATACTCCCTCCATAATTCGTCTATGCTCTTAGGTGTTTGCAGTTTTGTTAACAAGTAACTACCAAACCCCAGCAGAGATTGAGAAAAATTAATATGTTTAGATGGCATTAGCATAATTAATCTTTTAATGGCTCCTCAAAGATATCACAACTTTCAAAATATTTAGCCATAATTGTAATTACAGCATTTTGGTATTGTTGTTTATTTTTAAAAGAACATCTTGCTACCACTTCCCAAAATACATTATCTGTTTTGGTGGGTAATGTTGCCCACTCTTTTTTAATTGATTCGTAGATACCAGTTATTTGTTTTTGGAGATCATGAGCAAGAGTTTCGTTGTGAATCAAGTAGTTATTTAAAGCTCCTAATTGATGAGAGCCATGGTTTAGTAGATAAGTTGGATATTCAGTTAGTTTATTAAAAGATATTTTCTCATCCCAATCTGGAAACTTTATTTCGCCCTCGATAGGTCTAAGAGGAAGATTCATTATATAATCAACTGTTTCGTTTAAAATAGAGTAGTCTAGGTGTAGTAAATCTGGATTAGGCAAAAATCCCACGACAGCCAAAATTTTATTAGAATCTAATGCGAAAAGCAAATTCTCTAAATCAGACGAAGTGATAAAGCCACACTCTTTAAGGGAATACTGTTTCTTAATGTTTTTGAGAGTTTGTTCGGAATCTGGACTAACACCTTTAAATTTATCATTTAGAACAAAGTAATATTCCTTAATGGTTTTCCACTGCTCATACAACCCTGAAAAGTCATTGTTAATTTTTGCTATAGTTCTTGTGTAGTTATTTTCAATGTCTTCAGGAGCATAAACTTGAAAATATATTCCTTTGCTTTCAATATAACCATCGTTTTTCCTGTCTCCAATTTTACCCCAGGCTTTAATTTTGCGAAAACTCTCGTTAGAATATGACATTATTGTAGTAAATAAATCTTCATAAGCCTGCCCATCAGATTTATATACTTTATTTTGGAATAATATTCTAGCTAATGCTTTTTCTTGAGAATTCATATAACAAAGATAAAACTTTAATTATAAAAGAAACATTTAACCCTAATGCTTTTGACTTTCCAGTTAAAACATTTTACGATTGGTGTAATAATATCTAATTTAAGCCTATATTTTTTATTATAATCTTGCTGTTAAACTGGGAACTTAATATCTACTATCTTAAGATTTAGAGCCTTCTCTAGTTTGCCAATAGTTTCCAATGTAAGGTTCTCCTTACCCTTAACAATTTTACTTATTTGCTGAGGCTTTACACCCATTCTCTCTGCAAGCTCTTTTTGAGTCATAGAACAGTTTTTTATTGCCCTCAATATTACAAGAGCAATTTTAGCAGAATTCATAAGCCACTCCCTATTCGCTTTTCTATAAAGAGCATCCTTCCTCCATGTTGTATCAGGAGTAGATATACTGTTTAACTTATCTAGTTGTTTCATTTTATTAAGATTCTATTTCTATAGTTTCTAATACACCTTTAAGATCAAAAATACCCTCTACTCTTAGAAAGTCTAAGCATTTGTTTACTTTGCTTAATTCCTTTTTAGTATGAGGTCTATCTTGCATTGCTTTAGTTAATTTAATAGCACCACCAGTGATAATGTAACACTCTTTTGAAATCTGTATTGCATAAAGTCTAAGCCATGATTTTGTTTTATTTCCATAACCTCTATTTTTATATTTGAAAGAATATAATCGGTTTGCAAAGATAGTAAGAATTTCCATTTAATAAACTTATAAGTTGATTTTATCCAAAATGTTTGTGGCGTATTCCTAATTATTTGCGAAATCTTATTTTGCCTAACCACAATCTCTTTCTAATAAGTTTATCCGTCTTTGGTATATGGTTTTGCCACCATAAAGTTACAATTATTTACCTATCCACCCCCTCTTTCTACAAACTTTTGCACCTCCACAGCATCTGCAACTTATACAAACCTACCTAAAACCCATTGCCAGCGCGCAACCCCACACATTAGAAAACTCACTCACCCTAGAGCCACCTGCAATTTAAACCCAACTCCTATTTTCTCAACACAAGAAGAAGAGAACAACAAGGGGGTAGGCCGAGGGGCTTTTTTCCTACGTTTGGCCGTTGGCCAAGTTATCTTGCAAGGTTATTTGCTTAAAGTGCACATAACCAATATTTTCGAGATAATTTTGAGAGAGTTTCCTAGTTTCTAAGGCAAAAGTCTCCATACGGTGGAGCAGGGGCATTTTTGTGAGGTGGGTATTGCCTTTTGGTTTGTGGGGCTGGTTGTTTCTTGTTGTAGGGGGCCGGCTATTAGCGCTTGGCCGCAGGCCAAGACGCTTCCTAGCGTTTCGCCGGCTAGATGCAAGTGCTGGATGCAAGTTATTCTCGGGCTTAGGTTATTCTCGCCGTGCGAGCTGCTGCCCTATAAAAGGCATGTAGCCGTAAACGAGCGGGCAAATAACCGTAAAAGCACGGGAAATAACTTAATCATGTTTTAAACAGATAGTCTGATAGTCTCTTAGCAGCCGTAAACGAGCGGGCAAATAGCCGTAAAACCACGGGAAATAACTTTATTTCTGGACCAGTTTTTTTAATCACCCTAACAACTCGTTCTATGTCGTTTTGGGTGAGTACGGGGCTAGAGGGTAGGCACAGGCCATGTTCGAATAGAACGCTGCTAATACTACTGTTTAGGTTTGAATTTACATCATTGGAATAGCTCGCCACAAGGGGTCCATCGCTACTTGTGTAAAATGATGTGGTATTTAATTTAAACAGAGAAAAAATATAGAGAA
>JBAYBU010000105.1:0-5401 GCA_041669105.1 Bacteroidales bacterium
AAAACCCACCATTCATTGTTTCTATACGTATGATAGGTCTCCTTTGCAAAATGTCTACTACCAATACACCTTTACCACTTACACTTACTTGAGAGGTTTTTACTGCTGTTCTGTTATTCATAACTTTTTCTAGCTCGTATTGATTTACATGTTTGATTTTACTCTCTCCTACATTTATACCCTCTGTTCTAAGTATCTCTTTGATCTGCTCTTTGCTCACAAACCTATTTTTTGCACTATCCAAAATTCTCACATTTATTATGCTGTATAACACTTCTTTAGTTTCATTTTTAGCAAGTGAGCCAGAAAAATAAAAATAGGCTCCCAAAGCTGCTGTGAGTAAAAAATAACCTGTGTATATGAGACTCTGTTTAAACATTGTAACCCTTATTGATTTTTTTATTAAATTTTATATTTTTTTTGGAGCAGTTCTGTAATTGGTTTAACTAATCTATCTATATCGCCAGCTCCAAAAGTAATGAGCACATCTATATCTCTGTTAATTAACTCTTTCATGATGCCCTCTTTGGATATCATTTTTTTGGTTTCAATTTTGACATTGTCAAAAATAATTTTAGAGGTAACTCCTTCAATTGGGAGTTCTCTTGCGGGATAGATATCCATGAGTATTAACTCATCTAAATCATTTAGGCTTTTTGCAAATTCCTTGGCAAAATCCCTAGTTCTGCTATATAAATGAGGTTGGAATATTGCTGTTAATCTTCTTCCTGTAAAAATTTGTCTTATCGAGCTTATTGCTGCTGCAATCTCTTTTGGATGATGGGCATAGTCATCTATATAAGAGCATTTAGGACTGTTTATTTTGATGTCGAATCTTCTTTGTACCCCTTTAAAAACAGCCATCGCTTCTTTTACCATATTTGGTGTTGCTCCATGTATAATTGCAACTGCAGCCGCAGCAATTGCATTTTCTACATTGATCCATCCTGGAACCCCAACTGTGCATTTGCTGATTTTCCCTCCAGGATAATTCAGTGTAAAGTTATAAAAACCTCCAGGGATGAGCTTAATCTCACTACCATAAAAATCACTTTCACTATCTAGAGAGTAGTACAATATATTTGCATTTACTTTTTTTTCAATTGCTTTCTCGATCCCTTTTTTTAAAATTAAAGTTCCACTCTCTTTTACTTGCGAGGCGAATAGAGAAAAGGCACTTTTAATATTTTTTTGGGTACCATAAATATCTAAATGGTCTGGGTCGGTAGATGTTATTAATGCAATATCTGGCCAAAGTTGTAAAAAAGAACGGTCGAATTCATCGGCCTCGGCAACTAGAGTGTTGTTTTTAGAGAGTAGCAGATTACTGTTATAGTTTATAGAAATTCCTCCAAGAAAAGCAGTAGATTGCATACCCGAATGTTCAAGGAGATGAGCTAGCATAGTAGATATTGTTGTTTTACCATGTGTTCCTGCAATAGCAAGAGTTTTTTTCTTAGAGGCAATGCGCCCTAGAGCAGCAGAGCGTTTAATTATTTCAAAACTATTAGCTTTAAACCACTTAAGTTCATTTGAATCAATAGGAACAGCTGGGGTATAAATAATAAGCGCATTTTCTTTATCATTTGATATCTCGGCCGGTATAAGTGAAACTGAATCATTATAGTGTATTTGAATACCCTCTTTTTCTAGTTGTAAGGTAAGGGTAGAAGAGGTGCGGTCGTATCCTGCAGTGAAACAACCTTGGTGTTTATAATAACGAGCAAGTGCACTCATTCCTATGCCTCCGATTCCTATGAAATATACTTTTTTCATTCTCCTTTTATTTTTGAGTCGCTTTTAGATAGCTTAATTATTTCACGCGCTATTATTGTGTCGGAGTTATGCAGAGCCATCTTTTTTATAGCCGTTTCTAGTTCTTCTATTTTATTACTATCGTTGATAAGCCCTATTGCAGTATCCATTAGCTTTACAGAAGCTAGATTATCTAGGACTATTAATGCAGCTCCTTTATTTGAAAGAGCCATTGCATTGTGTTTTTGATGATCTTCGGCAACATTAGGAGAGGGCACAAATATGGTAGCCTTTCCTGCAATACAAAGTTCTGATATTGTACCTGCTCCTGCTCTTGATATTACTACATTGGAGGCGGCGAATGCTTTACCCATCTCTTTAATAAATTGGAAATACCTTATATAGGGCCTTGGGTTCTCATTATTAAACTTCTCTACTTCATTAAAATAGTATTTACCGCACTGCCATATAATAGATATATCACTTTCGGGATTGTCTAGCGCCCATTTCTTAACACTATTGTTTAAAGTTCCTGCTCCAAGGCTACCTCCAACAACTAATATTACTTTATCATTTTCTTTAAATCCAAAAAAAGCTTGGGCCTCTTTTTGCTGTAATTTAGTTGCCGGCTCTATCCCGTTTCTAACAGGATTGCCTGTAATTAATATTTTATCTTTTGGGAAAAACCTCTCCATATTTGGGTATGCAACACAAATTTTAGCCGATTTTTTGGCAAGTAATTTATTGGTTATTCCAGCATATGAGTTCTGTTCTTGAATTATATATGGGATTTTTTTGTTACCTGCTGCTTTTAGTAGAGGTGCACTAGCATAACCACCTACTCCAATTGCCACCTGTGGTTTAAAATCGTCAATTATTTTACTTGCCAATTTTATGCTTTTATAGAGCATAAATGGTAGTTTTAAATTTGACAAAGAGAGTGATCTCTTTAATCCTGCAACGGGTAGACCTATAATTTTATATCCTGCTGCAGGTACTTTCTCCATCTCCATTCTATTGGCTGCTCCTACAAATAATATTTTACAGTGGGGTTTTAATTTTTTTAGAGCGTTTGCGATAGAAATAGCAGGAAAAATATGGCCTCCAGTACCTCCTCCACTTATTATAACTCTTAACTCGTCATTTTTACTATTTTGCATTTGTGCTTTCATAGTACAATCTCCTTCTCTTCTATGGATAAAGCTTTCTCTCCCTCTATGGTTCGGCTCACAGAGAGTATCATTCCAAATGCCCCACTCATAATAATTAGAGAGGTACCTCCAAGACTTACAAGTGGTAGTGTATGACCTGTTACAGGTAGCAAACCGAGATTTACACATATATGTAGCATCGCTTGCGAGGTTATAAGTAGTGCCAATCCGATTACCATTACAGATGTAAAAGTTGTGGTACAAGCTTTGGCAATCATAATTGATCTAGTAAAAAAGAAGATATATAAAATAAGTATAGACAAGGCTCCCAATAGCCCCCACTCCTCTATTATTACAGCATAAATAAAGTCTGAGTAGGGATGAGGGAGCAGATTCCTTTGAGTGCTTTTACCAGGTCCTTTTCCAGTTATACCTGCAGAAGCAACTGCAATTTTAGCCATATCGGCTTGGAACGTTTTGTCCAGTACTTTTTGCTTTTCCAAAGGAGTCATCGTATTATTTATGGTCTGTTCTGTAGTAAAGGTTTTTATACGATTTATAGCAGTCTCTACTCTTGGGAAAAATCCAAATGAAAAATGTAATAAAATAATAAAAGCTATTCCTATAGTACCAATTAAAGCAGTTTTCAAGAGATGTTTCCACTTAATGCCAGCTATTATTAATAAGAGTACAGAAACTCCGCCCAAGAGAAGACCAGTAGATATACTTCCGTAGAGAATCAATAATAAGACTAAAGTTACAGGGGCAACCACCCACAGAGCAAATTCCTTGAAGGTTTCTAACGAACGATCTTCCATTACCTTTGCCAGAAACAATATCACAGCAATTTTGGCAAATTCGGCAGGTTGAAAAGAAATTCCAAATATTCTTATCCATCGCTCCGCCTCGTTTAACTTACTACCAAAGAAAAATGTGGCAACGAGTAATAAAATGCTTACAAAAAGGCTAAAGTATGAGAGCATTCTGTACCATCCTAATGGGATTTTATAGCATATATAAAGAGCAGTAACACCAAAGATCACAAATCTCATTTGACGGAATAAAAAGTAGATAGTGCTTTTTTGCTCTTTATAGGCGAGAGCACTACTAGAGGAGTAGACAGCAACAATGGAAATAAAGCAGAGCAAAAGCACTATTACCCATATTACTTTGTCTCCTCGAACATTTAAGAAAAATGATTTTTTATCCTCCATAAGCTTATTGTAAAATCTCCAGTTATAAATTCTTTACTGCTTCTTTAAATTGGTCTCCACGATCTTCATAGTTTTTGAACAGGTCAAAGCTAGCACAAGCGGGAGATAGCAGTACAGTATCTCCTGGTTTAGAAATTCTATAAGAAATATCTACAGCTTCTGCAGCAGATTTGGCATCGTATATGTGCTCTACCATATTTTCGAAAACACTATGTAGCTTTGAATTATCTTTACCTAGACAGATAATTACAACAACCTTTTCTTTAACCATCTCAAAAAGAGGCTCATAGTTATTCCCTTTATCGGTTCCACCTGCAATCCAAACAATTGGTGTTGATATACTTTCTAGGGCATACCATGTAGAGTTTACGTTGGTTGCTTTAGAATCATTTATGTAAAGTACATTTTTGACTTTTATAACTTTCTCTAATCTATGTTCAACTCCTTTGAATGTTGTAAGGCTATCTCTTAATACATCGTTTTCGATATTTAGAACTTTACCAGTTATGGCTGCAGCCATAGAGTTGTAAATATTATGCTTCCCTTGTAAAGAGAGTTCATTCAAGAACATTTGATATTCACGATCGCTGTACTGAACGTGCATTTTCTCTTCTTTAATAAACGCCCCCTCTGCAATCTCTTTGTTTTGACTAAAAGGAAGCTGTTTCGCGTGCAAAACAATTTTATTTAAGTGAGAAATGCTAATTTGATCGTCGGCGCAAAAGATAAAACAGTCTTCTTCTAGCATATTTTGAGTTATACGAAATTTAGCTTTTATATAATTTTCCATATTATCTCTATACCTATCTAAATGATCGGGAGTTATGTTTAGAAGTACTGCAATATCTGCTTTAAAGTCGTACATGCCGTCTAATTGAAAACTACTTATCTCAAGAACATAATAGTCATAATCACATGTTGCAACTTGGTATGCATAACTCTCTCCAATATTACCAGCTAGCCCAACATGCATTCCTGCATTTTTAAGTAAAAAATAGATAATAGATGCTGTAGTAGTTTTACCATTGCTCCCAGTAACGCATATTTTTTTTGAGTTATCGTAACGCCCTGCAAATTCAATTTCTGATACTATAGGAATACCTATTGCTGTAATCTCTTCTACAATCGGGACTGTATCGGGAATGCCAGGACTCTTTACTACAACATTGGCATCCATTATTTTTCCTCTAGTGTGGCCACCCTCTTCAAACAAAATACCATATTTAGCGAGTAGATTTTTTGCTTGTTCGCTAATCATATTACAGTCAGATAAAAAGACTT
>JBAYBU010000106.1:0-5393 GCA_041669105.1 Bacteroidales bacterium
ACCAAAACCTGCTAATACGGGCAGTAGAATAGTTATAATTATGTCCATTTGAGTATATCTATATATAGTGTTGAATTAATTAAAAAAGCCGTTGGTCTAACTGTTTAAGCTAAAACCTCTCTAAAACAAGATTTGAGCTCCGATATTTAAGTCTCAAACGTCCAACGTCCTGCAAGCAGAATCCCCCGAAGGGTAAAATAGGCCTGTTTTTAACTATCGAGTCGGCTCGGTATTTTTATAATGTTGATTTCGCCAAAGAGCTAAACCAACGGCTAACTTATAACTGATAGCTGAATCAGTTAAGATTTACTTTGATATAATCGTCTAAGAGATTGTCAAGGTTGTTAAGATCTTCAATCATCTTTATTGCTTCTTCCCTTTGTTCTGCTTCAATTAGTCTTATCACAAATTGAAGTAATGCCATTGAAAGAGCATCTTGGGTGTCGCGATTTGCATATCTCCCTTTATAGAGATTAATCTTCTCATTAATAATTTTTGCAGCTGCTCTTATTTTTTCCTCATCGGCAGCTGGAATTCTCAAAGGGTATGAGCGATCGGCTATACTTATTTGTATTGACTGTTGTTGCTCCATCAGTTTAATCGTTTAGCAGTGCTATGCACTTATCAATCTCCTTGATTATCTTTCCAATCTTCTGTTTAGCCTCTTTAACATCACTCGACGATGTTTTAAAGGCCTCAGCTAACTGTAATGTATTTACTTTCTCTTCTAGTTCCCTAGTTTTATTAATATTAAACTTTAACTCTTCTCTGCAAAGGTTTAAATCTTGATTTAATTGTTGATTGTTTGCTATCTCCTGCTCATATTTAGATATAATCAATTCAATTTTTCCTTTAAGGCTGTTAATTATCGATTGATAGTTTCTTTCCATATATGTATGCAATTAAGCAAAATTATCTTTACAGTAATACAAAGATAGTAAATTTAAAATATTATAAATAAAAAATGCTCCCACTTTATAACAAGCAGGAGCATTAATTAGTTTGCTAGAGTATTTTAAATTGTATTTACATCAACAATTTTTTCCATTCCAATTTGAATTGCCTTTTCATTCATTGGAATTAATTTGTGATGACGCTCTGGAATAGATTTTTTAAGACCTTTAATTACATTATCCATCTCTACCACCTGCTTCTTGCTAAGGTAGGCTCCTAGAACAACCATATTATAAGCTTTTGTATTCCCTAACTCGGCAGATATATCTACAGCTTCTATAGAGTAGATGTTAATATCTTTCCTTTGAGGGTGACGGGTAATACCGTTGGGATCATATATTAATAATCCTCCCGGTTTAACCTGACCCTCAAATTTATCCATAGATTGTTGATTAAGTATGATTGCTGTGTCAAAATTACTTAATATTGGGGAACTTATTTTTTTATCGCTTAGTATAACTGTTACATTAGCTGTACCACCACGCATCTCGGGACCATAAGACGGCATCCATGTTACTTCTTGGCCTTGCATAATGCCTGAGTAAGCTAGAATTTTACCCATTGATAAAACTCCTTGACCGCCAAAACCTGCTATAATTATCTCTTCTTTCATATTGTCTATTTTTATATGTCTTTTAGATCTCCTAAAGGATAGCTAGGAAACATATTTTCTACCATCCATTCGTTTGCCTTAACAGGAGATAGCTTCCAGCCAGAATTACAAGAGCTTACTATCTCAATAAATGAAGTTCCTTTCTTTTTGGCTGAGTTTTCGAATCCTTTTCTAATAGCTCTTTTTGCTTTACGTGCACCAGCTGCATTCTGCACAGAATGCCTGGTTACAAAGCATGTACCTTCTAATTGGGCTATCAAGTTTGTTATTTTAAGAGGCTTTCCATGAAGGTCTTCTCTTCTTCCATAAGGAGATGTTGCTGTTTTCATCCCAATAAGGGTAGTAGGAGCCATTTGGCCACCAGTCATACCGTAGATTGCATTATTAATAAAAATAACAACAATATTTTCACCCCTGTTGCAAGCATGCATAATTTCTGCAGTACCTATTGAAGCAAGGTCTCCATCGCCTTGGTACGCAAATACGTACTTGTCGGGATAAAGTCTTTTTGTAGCTGTAGCTAAAGCTGGGGCTCTCCCGTGAGCTGCTTGCTGCCAGTCTATATCTATATAGTTGTATGCAAAAACGGAACATCCAACTGGCGACACTCCAATGGTGTTGTCTTGAATACCCATCTCTTCTATCACCTCTGCAATAAGTTTATGTACTGTACCATGAGTACATCCTGGGCAATAGTGCATTACATTATCCAGAAGAACAGATGATTTTGAATAAACCTTATTCTCGGGTTTAATTATATCTTTTATATCCATAGTTGTGTGCATTTTATTTATTAATCTCCTTTTTAAATGCCTCAAAAACCTCTTCGGGAGAAGGAACAATACCGCCGAGTCTTCCGTAGAAGTTAACAGGGATTTTGCCGTTTACTGCCAATCTCACATCTTCTACCATTTGACCTGCGCTAAGTTCTACCGACATAACGGTTTTAAGTTGAGGTACTAATCGTTGTATCTCTTTTGTAGGATATGGAAAGAGAGTAATAGGGCGCAATAGACCCAGTTTAATTCCCTCTTTTCTAGCAAGATCTATTGTGTTTTCACACACTCTTGCCATACTTCCGTAAGCCACAATAAGATGTTCGGCATCGTCACACATATAGTTTTCGAACCTAACTTCCTCTTCTTCCATCTTCTTATATTTCTCTATAAGCCTATGGTTCAAAGCTTCGTGAACAGCAGCATCTAAAGCTAAAGAGGTGAGAACATTTTGCTTTCTATCTGGAGTTTTACCAGTAGTTGCCCATGGAGACATTTTTTTTATCTCTTCGTTAGTCCATCTTGGTTTCTCTTTTCTAAGTTCTACTTTTTCCATCATTTGGCCAATAACGCCATCAGAAAGAATAAGAGCTGGATTTCTGTATTTAAACGCTAGCTCAAAGCCGAGATCTACAAAATCATACATCTCTTGTGCCGAGTTTGGCGCAAGTACAATTAGTTTATAGTCTCCATGGCCGCAACCTTTGCAAGCTTGGAAATAATCGCCTTGCCCAGGTTGAATGGTTCCCAATCCAGGACCACCTCTTACCACATTAACCACAAGGCATGGAAGTTCTGCCCCAGCTAAATAACTGAGTCCTTCTGCCATTAGGCTTATTCCAGGGCTACTAGAAGAGGTCATCACTTTTTTGCCACATGATGCGCCTCCATAGAGCATGTTAATAGATGAGGTCTCGCTTTCTGCTTGTAAAACCACCATACCAGTAGAATCCCATGGTTCTTCTACCATTAGGGTTTCCATAACCTCCGACTGTGGAGTAATAGGATATCCGAAGTAACCGTCACAACCATTTCTGATAGCAGAGATTGCGATGGCTTCGTTTCCTTTCATTAAAATGTATTCTGCCATATTAATAAATAATTTTTACGATTATACTTTAACCCTATACACTGTTATGCAGGTGTCGGGACATACAATTGCACAATTTGTGCAACCTGTGCAGTTTTCTGGGGATGCCATATAGGCATAGTTGTAACCTTTGCTGTTTACCTCTTTGGCTAAGGCAATGGTATTGGTAGGACAGTTTACAACGCAAACACTGCATCCTTTGCATTTTTCTATGTCTACCACAATAGCTCCTCTTAATGCCATACTATATTAAGTTAGATTTATAATTATTACAAAAGTATTAAAATTAGACCAAAAATGAAAGGATTTGTAAGAAAAAATGAATAATTATTTACTAAAAAACTTAAATCCTTTGTTTATACCTTCCAAAACAACATTCCATCTTAAAATAATTCCAACTATCAAAAGTATGATTATTAGAATAGATCCTTTAATAAATGGAGAGAGCTGTTCGAATTTATTTTTTAGCTTACTAAACATCACTTTCAAGAAGATTTTTTATTATTCTTATTCTTGCATCAACAGCAATTACCTGTTTGGAATTACCTAGTAGTGGATTTAAATCCATTTCAAATATTTCTGGTGCTGCGTTACATAACGCCGATACTCTTCTTATAGAGTTAGCAAATAAAAATTCATTTACACCCTCTTTACCTCTAGTTCCCTCTATAAGTTTATAGCCTCTTAAAGATTTAATCATTGAGGTGGCTTCGTTTTTAGAAATAGGATTTAGACCTGTACTTATATCTTGGATTACCTCTACAAATATCCCACCAAGCCCGCACATAATTAAATGACCAAACTTATCTTCTTTTTTTGCTCCAATAAAAAGTTGTGTCCCAGAAAGCATTGGTTGAAGCAGGATAGAAGTTGTCTCAGGAATTTTAATCATTCTGTTAAATTCTAAAAGTAAAGTCTCTTGGTCTGTAACATTTAGAACAACACCTCCTACATCAGATTTATGCACAGGCCCTATAACTTTCATAACTAAAGGATAACCTATCTCTTTTGCCATTTCTTCTACTTCTAAAGCGGAGGTGGCAACAGCCTCCTTTGCTCTCTCTATTCCAGCGGCATCCAATAACTTTTGAACCTCAATGGGAGAGAGGTAACCATCTTTACTATTATCTATAACAGATCTAATTAACTTGTTGTCTACAGGAGGTAGTTCTGCTTCTTTTGTTTCGGGATTATTGTTAAGTACTTTTGCTAGTGCCATACCAAAAAGAGTTTCGTCTGGGAAGCTTACTCCTCCATTTTTTTGGAAAAGAGCTATCTCTTCTGCAACGTTTACTACAGAAGGTAATACTGGGTAAATTGGCTTTTTGCAACTTCTAATTTTTTGCTCCAATAGACCATAAACATCAAAAACAGACGTAAGACCTGGAGATCCAAAAATTACAACCATTGCATCTACATCAAAATCATTTTCGCATGCATCTATAATGTGTCCAAGTTGTTCTGCTGTACCCGTGGCAAGAAAGTCAATAGGATTAGAGATAGAAGAACCTGGATATAATTTTTCAAGTAGAGCATCTGCTTTCTCTCCTTTTATTTCTGGTATTTCAATTTTATTTGCCGATAAAACATCTGTAAGCATTACTGCAGGGCCGCCAGCATGGGTAATAATAGCAATTTTTTTATTTTTTGCCCTAGGGTAGGTTAGCACAGATGCTATATATGCCAGTTCGCTACGGCTGTAGCATCTAATTATCCCAGCTTTTTGGAATAGTGCAGTAACTGCTTTATCTGGACTAGCCAACGCTCCTGTATGAGAAGAGGCTGCTCGGCTACCAGCATCACTATATCCCGCTTTTATTGCAGCTATATAGGCACCTTTTTTTATAGTGAATTAGGGTGTTTAAGTAATTTTTGAGGGTTGGTTTAAATTTCTATATAGAGTAATTTTTCAGCAGAACTTTTACCTTGCAAATAAGAGTTATCTAGATATTTAAGAAAA
>JBAYBU010000107.1:0-5350 GCA_041669105.1 Bacteroidales bacterium
TCTACCAACTGAGCTACTTCCGCAAACTATATAATAAAAGTGGGGAGAGCAGGATTCGAACCTACGAAGGCGTACGCCAGCAGATTTACAGTCTGCCCCAGTTGGCCACTTTGGTATCTCCCCATTATCTAAACTTTCAAAAAACTTACTTAAGAGCCGATGGAGGGATTCGAACCCCCGACCAGCTGATTACAAATCAGCTGCTCTGGCCAACTGAGCTACATCGGCATTATGTCAAATCTCCCTCACCATTTTGGGACTGCAAAGATATATGTTTTTGATTAAACTCCAAAAAAAACATTCAAATTTGTTTAATCAAAACGTTTTACGGGATCAAAATATAAAAAACAGTCCAATTCTATATACTATAAATGCTGCAACCCAGGCTACTGCAATTGTACTGAATACCGAGAGTAGTGCCCATTTCCATGTGCCAGTTTCTTTTTTAATTGTATATGCTGTTGCGATACAAGGCATGTAGAGTAATGAAAAGATCATAAATGAGAGTGCATTGGCTTTATTAAACATCTCTTCCTCTCTAATTCTAGCCATGAGAGACGTATTTATCTCTTGGCCAGATTCCATCCCTTCTTCTACTTTGTATACAACCCCTAGTGTACTTATTATAAATTCTTTTGCTGTAACACCTGTTATAAGACTTACACTCATTTTCCAGTCAAACCCTAGTGGTTCTAATGAGGGTTGTACTGCTTTTCCAAAGCTTTCTAAATATGAGACTCTTTCTGTCCCAGGAGGTGTGTTCTCTTTTAAGGGAAAGTAATCTAATGCCCAAACTACTACTACTGCTAGGAGTACTACTGTTCCTATTTTTTTTACATACTGCCATGCTGCATCCCACATATTATGCACCGAGTAGTAAAGAGAAGGTCTTTTATACCTAGGGAGCGGTATGGCATATTCTCTTATTCCAAAGTTAAAGAAAATTCGTTTAAAAAGGATTGCCATCAATATACCTATAATTATCCCACCAAAGTAGAGTAGGCTTAAAACTAATACTTGGTTATTTGGAAAAAATATCCCAGAAAAAAGAAGGAAAGTTGGTATTCTAGCGCTGCAAGGGATATAGGGTATCATAAGCATTGTTAGTATACGGTCGGATTTTCTTTTAATTGTCCTTGTGGCCATTATTGCAGGTACATTACAGCCAAACCCCATTATAAGAGGGATAAATGAACTTCCATGTAACCCTATTCTGTGCATATATCTATCCATAACAGTTGCTGCTCTAGAGATATATTGTGTCTCTTGTAAAAGGGAGAGAAAAAAGAACAAGATTAAAATGTTTGGGAGAAATGCCAAAACACTACCAACTCCCATTATCACACCTTGACTAAGAAAATCGGCAAACCACCCTGAGGCCATATGGTCCCTTATATAAATAGCACCTATATCCATAAGCCATTCTATACCTGCTTGTGGGTAGGCACCTAAGCTAAAAGTAGAGAAAAATATGAGCCATATAATAAAAACAAAAGAGACTAACCCCCATACTGGGTGGGTTAGGTATGAATCTACCTTGCGTGTCTGCTCTTCAGAAAACTCTTGTGATTCTTTATAATTACGGTGGCGCCCTCTTCTTTGCCTACCTCCCTTTTCGGTTAAACATCTTTTGCAGCAATTACCTAACTCATCTTTGTAGGTCCCTTTTTTATAGCTTTTGTGGTCAAATGAAACCAGAGGTTTATTATTTTTTATTTGCGACATTGATTATTGTATTATAAATGCCGTCTTGGTCGTAACCACACTCTTGCATTAATTGTGATATAGTACCCTGCTCTATAAATCTGTCTGGAACACCTAAACCCACTATTTTGATTTTTTTTGCATTTGAAGCTATATATTCAGAAACTGCAGAAAAGAGCCCCCCTTTAATAGAGCCGTCCTCTATAGTAATGATTGTTTCACACTTACTGGATACGTAATCTAGAGCCTCTATATCAAGTGGTTTAATAAAACGCATATTGTAATGTAATATATTTATTCCCTCTTTTTTTGCTTTTTCTGCTGCTTTGTGGGCCAGATTTCCAATCGGTCCGATTGTTAATACGGCAATTTGCTCTCCATCCTGCAAAAGTTGTGCCTTACCGCGTTGGATATAGTTAAAATCGCCTCTCCAATCTACTCCTTGGCCATACCCTCTTGGATATCTAATAATAGTGGAGCCGTAGTCGGAGTTTTGTACAGAGTATAGAATGTCTTTTAGTTCAATCTCGTTAAGAGGAGAAAAAAGGGTTAGATTTGGGATACATCTAAATGATGCTATATCAAATACTCCATGGTGAGTTGCTCCATCTTCTCCTACAAGCCCTGCTCTATCTAGGCAAAATATTACTTTAAGATTTTGAGTTGCAACATCATGAATTACTCCGTCGTAGGATCTTTGCATAAAGCTAGAGTAAATATTACAGTAGGGGAGAAGTCCACGCGAAGCCATACCTGCAGAAAAGGTTACAGCATGCTGTTCTGCTATTCCTACATCAAAGGCCCTCTCTGGCATCTCTCTCATTAAGATATTCATAGATGAGCCAGAAGGCATAGCGGGAGTAATGCCATATATTTTATCGTTCTTTTTTGCTAGTTTTAGCAGTGTCTCTCCAAATACTTCTTGATATTTTGCACGTTTTTCGTTGCTATTGGCGACTCTCTCTCCTGTAGATTTGTCAAAAGTCCCAGGAGCGTGCCAAACAATTTGATTGTTTTCTGCAGGTTCGTACCCTTTTCCTTTTTTAGTTACTATATGCAAAAGTTTAGGACCAGGGATATCCTTGATATCCTTTATTCTTTTTAAAAGCAGAGGTAGGTCGTTCCCATCTATTGCACCAAAATATCGAAACCCGAGTGATTCAAAAATTGATCCTCTCTTAAAGAAGGCCATTTTTGTACTAAACATAAAGTTTTGAAAAATCTTTCTAAGAAATTTTGACCCTAGAAAATTCCACACTCTATTTTTAGTTTCATTGTATATTTGAGATGTAGTAATTCTAAGAAGATAGTTATGCAGAGCTCCAACGTTAGGGTCTATAGAGATATGGTTGTCGTTTAATATAACTAGGATGTCTGTTTTAAGTGCTCCTGCGTTGTTTAAACCTTCGTATGCCAAACCACCTGTTAACGCTCCATCTCCAATAACAGCTACTATCTGTTCTTTGCTATTCTCTTTTTGAGCAGCTATAGCCATGCCAAGTGCAGCAGAAATAGATGTAGAGGAGTGCCCTACACCAAAAGAGTCATAAGGAGATTCACTTATTTTAGGAAATCCACTTAGTCCTTTATACTTTCTATTGTTTTTAAAAGAATCTCTCCTACCTGTTAAGATTTTGTGTGAGTAGGCTTGGTGCCCCACATCCCATACAATTTTATCTTTAGGAGTATCATATAAGTAATGGAGGGCCACAGTAAGTTCTACGGCTCCAAGACTAGCTCCTAAATGCCCAGGATTCTCTGAGCAGGCGTCAATAAGAAATTCCCGGAGCTCTTTGCAGAGCTCCGGTAATTCTTCTGGAGATAATTTTTTAAGATTATCTGGAGAGTCTATTTTATTTAAGTACTTCATTTTACCATTTGAAAATTCTAAATAGATAACAGCAAATAGTAGAAAATGTTCTCCTTTGCAAAATCTCTATTTAGGCTTCTTTTCTATGTTTGCAAATTGCAAGCCGTAGCCCATTTTTTTATCTGTTCTCTTAAGTATTATTGAGACTACTATTGCGATAGAGCAGATGCCTGCAAATATTATCATTGGTAATGTATAGTCATAGACTACAGCAACTTCACTCACTAAGTCATTGGCAACAGCCTGAGTGTTAAGTAGATTACCTATAAGTATAGGAACTATCATAAGTCCTATATTCTGTATATAAAAGGTTAAGGCGTATGTTGTTCCAAGCTGTCTTTCTGGTATAATTTTAGCCAAAGAAGGCCACATTGCAGATGGAACCATAGAGAAGGCGATACCTAACAACAGCATAAGTACAATTGCCATCCACCACTGATTGATAAATGGAAGTGCAAACATTACATGAACAGAAGTAAGTAACACTGCGCCTCCAATCATAAGATCTGCTCCACGCCCTATTTTGTCATAAATAATACCAAATAATGGAGTCAAAACAATTGCTCCAAAAGGAAGCATACTTGGGATTAAGCCAGACAGCTCCCGACTTACACCAAACTTATACTCCATAAGGCCAGCTGCATATTTGAGAAACGGAAAAACTGCCGAATAAAACACAACACAGAGGATTGCGATAAGCCAAAAGCCTTTGTTGTTTAGTATTGCTTTTACATCTTTTACATTAAATGACTCTTCGGGTTCGAGTTCGTCAGCTTTAATTTGTTTGTCTAATTTTTTGTCATAAATAGTGTAAATAGCAAAGCTAAGGCCTCCAAGAACTAGTAGTACTAAACCAAAAAGTACTGGTGTGCTCACATTACCAAATTTTGTTGCTATCATTGGTGAGAAGGCAAGTGCTGCTGCCGATCCTAAACGGGCTAGCGAAAGTTGCATACCCATTGCTAGAGCAAGTTCTTTCCCTTTAAACCATTTTACTACAGTCTTACTTACGGTGACACCTGCAACCTCGGCACCCACCCCAAATGTACCATATCCTACAACTGCCCAAACTACCTGCATTTTATACTCCGATCCAAAAATAACCATAGAGGAGTTAATTAGTGCATTGTTGGTTACGGCCCAATATTTAATGGCTATACCAACAATCATAAGTAAACAGGAGAGCAGTCCACTGAATCGAATGCCTTTCCTATCTAGGATGAGACCTCCAAAAATAAGCATTCCAAGAAAAACATTGAAGATCGAATATGCACCTGAGAACAATCCATATTCAGATGCGTTCCAAAGATTATGATCTTTAAGCATAGTTTGCAGAGGCGAGAAAACATCTGAGGCAACATATGCTGCAAACATAGTTAGTGAAACTAGCAACAGCATTAGCCATCTCATTGTTGCAGAGTCTCTTAGTTGTACTGAAGGTTTTTTCATTGAGTTAAAATGTTAGTGTAAATTTATCTTATTATTGTTTGTTCTCTATCTGGTCCTAAAGATATTATTGAAATCGGAACCCCTGTCTCTTTTTCAATAAATCTTACATAGTTCATAAGCTCAAAAGGGAGCTCCTCTTCTTTAGTAACTTTTGTAAGATCTCTTTTCCAACCTTTGAACTCTTTGTAAATAGGTTCAATTTGTGCATAAGCGTCAAAAGGGACTTGATCTATGATTTTTCCGTTTAATTTATATTGTACAGCTACTTTAATAGTATCGAATGTGTCTAGGACATCGGCCTTCATCATTATAAGCTTGTCTACTCCA
>JBAYBU010000108.1:0-5294 GCA_041669105.1 Bacteroidales bacterium
CCACTATAATAGTGCTTTACGAGCTATGGATACCTTTTTAAATATATATATTAGTCTAGGGTAAAATTATAGTTATATTGCAAAAAAATAATGAATGAATTTTCTATAGGGAACCTTAAATTATCGGTTCCAATTGTTCAAGGTGGTATGGGGGTAGGTATTTCACTCTCTGGATTGGCATCTGCGGTAGCAAATGAAGGTGGGGTAGGTGTAATTTCTTCTGCTGGTTTGGGGTTATTGTACAATAAGTACTCTTCGGATTACTTAGAAGCCTCTATATTTGGATTAAAAGAAGAGATTAGAAAAGCTAAGGAAAAGGCAAAAGGTGTTATAGGAGTTAATATAATGGTGGCGCTTACAAATTTTGCAGATATGGTTAAAACATCTATTGCTGCTAAGGCCGATGTTATATTTGCAGGAGCAGGCCTACCTTTAGATTTGCCTTCATTTCTAAAAAAAGAGAGTATTACTAAATTGGTTCCAATTGTCTCTTCTACCAGAGCTGCTCTTATTATTTGTGAGAAATGGATGCAAAATTATAGCTATGTACCCGATGCAATTGTGCTTGAAGGTCCTAAGGCGGGGGGGCATCTAGGATATAAAGAGGGTCAAATATTTGATACACATTTTTCTTTAGAGGAGCTTTTGCCCGATCTTGTAAAGAGTTTAAAGCCATTAGAAGAGAGAGCAGAGAGGAAAATCCCTATAATTGCAGCTGGTGGCATCTACAACGGGGCTGATATTAAAAAAATGATAGATCTTGGTGCCTCTGCCGTTCAATTGGGAACCCGCTTTGTAACTACTGATGAGTGTGATGCCTCATTTAAATTTAAACAGAGTTATTTAAAGGCTATTGAGTCTGACATTACAATTATCAAAAGCCCTGTGGGTTTACCAGGCCGTGCTATTGTTTCAAAATTTTTAGAGAGAGTAAAAGATGGCTTAGAAAAACCTAAAAAGTGTCCTTTTCATTGTATTAAAACATGCGACTACAATAAGAGTCCATATTGTATAATGTTGGCATTATATAATGCCTTTAAAGGTAATTTTAATAAAGGGTACGCTTTTGCTGGGAGCAATGCTTTTAAAGCAGAAAGAATAATTAGTGTAAAAGAGACTATTCAAACTTTAATGGAAGAGTTTTCAAACTCTAGTTTTAACTCATATCCTAATATTACATCTCTTAAGTAAGATGTTAATCAATAGAAGGTTGCTGTTTTAACAAAGGAAATTATTTTTTATTTTAATAATTCTTGTTTATTAAAAATTAATACATATCTTTGTGGAACATAAATTAATAACATGAACAAAGGAACAGTAAAATTCTTTGATGAAACTAAAGGATTTGGTTTTATTAAAGACGAAAAGACCGGAACAGACTATTTTGTACACTCTTCAGGTCTAAAAGCAAGAATTAAAGACAACGACGAAGTTACATTTGATCTCGAACAAGGAAGAAGAGGATTAAATGCAGTAAATGTAGATTTAGCGTAGAAAAAAACAACTAAAAAAGTTTTTATATAAATTTTTTTCAAGCGTCAAAAAAGAGGGTGGCTCAAAAGTCATCCTCTTATTTTTTTATAAACATCCAAAGAAACAAAGCATAGCTTAAATGCATAGCTTAAATGCATAGCTTAAATGCATAGCTTAAATGCATAGCTTAAATGCATAGCTTAAATGCATAGCTTAAATGCATAGCTTTTAGATAAGATTTACTTTAGCATTAAAGTACTTTAGCCTTAGTACCTGGCTTAGGTGCTTTTACAACTAAAATTCTAGCGATAGAGTTAGTTTCGTTATATAATGAATGAATTATACCCTTAGGGCTTTCTACCAACGAATCTTTTTCTATTTGCAGTTTTTCTTCTCCAATAAGAACACTGGGTGTTCCTTCTAAAATATAGAAAAATACATCTACTGGGGTAATGTGTGGTTTAAGTGATTCTCCTGGCATAAGAGTAATATGCATAACTTGTGCATTATCATAATTGTATAAATTTCTTACATCTACTTTGTGTGGAGTATCTTTAATTTGTAGCTCGTTAACTTTCACAATTTTCATATTGTTGTATTTTACTCTGTGTTAAGGTATTTAAATCAACAACATTTATTCTCTACTTTTGTTGCGACAATTTAGATTAAATTTGAAGCAAAATATTAGAATTTTAAAATTATAATGAACTAATGTTCATAAAATAGTTATATTTGTAAATTATATTAAATTAAATTGTGATGATTAAAATAGCTATACCTACCAAAGACAATGTGGTAGACAATCATTTTGGACATTGTGAAGCATATTCAATTTTTACTATTGACCAGAATGATAAAATAATTGAGAGGGAGCTTTTTCCTGCACCCGAAGGATGTGGTTGTAAAACCGATATCGCCTCGGTATTAAAAGCAAAAGGTATCTCTGTAATGTTGGCTGGGAACATGGGGCAGGGAGCTCTTAATATTTTACAAAATGAAAATATTAAGGTGGTTAGAGGTTGTTCGGGAAATGTAAAAGAGATTGTTCTCTCTTATCTTGCTGGATCAATTACGGATTCGGGCATAGGTTGTACCGAACATGAGCCTCATCATTAAGAAATGTACTCTTGCAAACATTCAACTAAAGATTAACTAATTCAAACATTTATCTAGAGATTAACTAATTGTATAAAAGAAGTTATTTTATTTTAGTTAAAGAAAAAGAGGCCATTTGAGAAGGCTTTAGTTTGATTCTAAATGTATTATAGTAAGTTGGTTTAAACGCTTATTCCGCGTAGCGTAATTCTGCCGATAGGCACCTTACATACGGAAGCTTCCAATCTGTCGCGGCAAAAATTTTCCACTTGGCGAAACACAAAATTGTAGCGGCGATGATTGAGTTGGGAGTGCCGATTATCAGTATTATAACTTTTCTAATATCCTTTTTTTAGGCTATTAGAAAAGTGAACTGCTTGGTTTACAGATAGTTCCTCGCAATCATCGCCAAATTTTTTTGAGACGCTATTTTCTTTGTGGTTTTTCGGGGCCTGCGGAACGCCTCCTTTTGGTCGTTTAACACTCCTCGGCCTGCTCCCTTAAACCACTTCATATAATTACCTAAAAGGTGCCTATCGGCAGAGTTACCGCTTCGCGGAAAATCATTTTGACCGATTTAGAGCAATCTGCTTATTACCAATGTTATAACTTTCTTAAATAGTCGCTTTTTAGCCCATTAACAAAAGTCATTTAATTGATTTACAGCATATCAACTCAAATCAGTCGAATGGAGGGTGGTTTTCGGTTGTTGGATAGAATATGTTTTATAAAATTATTTGAATTAATTACCAATAATACTTCTTTGCACAGTTCTTCTGTTTGTCTTTGAGCTAACTGCCTTATCTGCTGTAACTTAGTTTTTGAATTTCAGCACAAAACGTTAAAATGCAAAAACTAGAACTCTAGTTTACAAGGTGTTGACTCAAAGACAAACAGAGCGAATTGGTCCAGAGTGTTGACTCAAAGACAAACAGAGCAATTTGCTACGCAAGGGTTTTTTGGATAAAACTTTGGTAGAGAGTAAGTTCGAGATAGCTTTGAGAGAGTTTTTAGCGAGAATGGTGGATTATTCAAAAAAAATATTATTTTTGTTAGAGACTTAAACACTTTGCCTATGGAAAAAATTTTCCCGAGACAGCTTATGATTCCACTTGTGATACTTTTGGGTGTGGTTTTTGGTCTATTCTTTTATTTGCTATATGTATCGAGGATGGCCTCTTATCTTACAGACGACCCATCTGCATGTGTAAATTGCCATATTATGGCGCCCTATTATCAATCCTGGCAAAAAAGTTCTCACCAACCATGGACAACTTGTAATGATTGTCATGTACCTCAAGATAATTTTATAAAAGGGTATGCTTTTAAAGCTAAAGATGGCTTATACCACGCTGCTGTTTTTACATTAAGGGCAGAACCACAAGTGATAAGGCCACGTGATGCAAGTTATGGAGCTATTATGGAGAACTGTATAGGATGTCATACTCAGCTCAATACAGAATTTGTAAAGACAGGAATGGTAAAATATGCCGAGGTTGCTAAAGGAGAGGCAAAAGCTTGTTGGGATTGCCATAGAGAGGTGCCACATGGCCTTATGTCTAATTTGGCTATGAGCCCTAATGCTATTGTTCCCCTACCCGAATCGCCTGTTCCCTCTTGGTTAAAAAAGATGATAAAAAAATAAAACATGAACTCTATGAAAAAATTCTATGAGAAACACAAAACGCTTCTAATGTGGACGTTGTTTGCCGGAACCATAGTTGTTGTTTTTATCTTAGGTTTGCTAGCCTCTTCTGTTACGGAAAGGCGAGCAGAGATTGCAACTTTGTTCCATAATAAAAGGATAGAAATTACTGGAATTGAAGCCAGAAGCGAAATCTGGGGAGAAAACTACCCTCGCGAATATGAAACATGGCTAAAAACTAAAGAGACAGACTTTGAAAGCAAGTACCTTGGGAATAGTGCCAAAGATGTTTTAGAGGAGAGGCCAGAGATGGTTGTACTTTGGGCAGGATATGCTTTTTCTAGAGATTATACTTCTCCTAGAGGACACGCTCATGCGATTGAAGATATAACACAAACTTTAAGAACTGGGGCACCATTTACAGAAGAAGAGAATATACAACCTGGCACGTGTTGGTCTTGTAAAGGCCCCGATGTACCTCGTATGATGGCACTGGTAGGGATTGAGAACTTTTATGCCACTCAATGGTCTCATTTTGGGAGCGAAATTGTAAATCCAATAGGTTGTGCCGATTGTCATAATCCCGACAACATGAATGTAAGTATTTCACGGCCAGCTTTGGTAGAGGCTTTTCAAAGAATGGGTAAAGATATAGATAAAACAACAATACAGGAGAGGCGCACTCTTGCTTGTGCACAGTGCCATGTAGAGTATTACTTTAAGGGAGATGGTAAATATCTTACTTTCCCATGGGATAAGGGAACCAGCGTAGAGGAGATAGAAGAGTATTATGACGAGATTGGTTTTTCTGACTGGACTCACACACTTAGTAGAGCCCCAATGTTAAAAGCACAGCACCCAGACTATGAGCTTTTTATGAAAGGGCCCCATGCACAAAGAGGACTCTCTTGTGCCGATTGTCATATGCCATATAAATCTGATGGTGCTATTAAGTATAGCGATCACCATTTGGTTTCCCCTCTTAAATATATAGATAGAACATGTTTAGTTTGTCATAGAGATAGCGAAGAGAAGCTTATGAACTATGTTTATGAGTATCAAGATAAAATTCTTGAAACTA
>JBAYBU010000109.1:0-5290 GCA_041669105.1 Bacteroidales bacterium
CTCAATATCCATCCAAAACTTCTTTTACAGTTTACACTCGCTCTCAAATCGGTGGGGTAGATGCACAGTTCAGATTTGCCTTACTAGCAACGCAGGATTTAGATTTACGAAATCAATATGGATTATAAATATAAAAACAAACTAACAAAACATAAACAATATGATTACAAGAAGCGGAGAAATAGTATCGGCACAGATAGGAGTGCTAAAGCCTATTGAGGGGCTATCGACAGCGAATTTTAAATCTGATGTGCCTTTTCAGCTAAAAAATGATGGGGATGAGGATGTGTACTTGGAAGTGAACTGCTGGAGCATGCCAGAGGGAGAGTTTACCAAAACGAGATTCCCAGGAGGGGGAACATGGAGCCCTGAAATAATAAGGGAGATAAAGAAGGATGCAGCCCTTGTGGGGGTGGAGCTATTGTGGGGGCATTAAATAAAAAAAAGAAAGGAGAGAGTAATGGGATTATTTATAGGAATAGGCGGGGCAGGAAGAAGAGGTAAAGGGATGAGCGATAAAGAGTATGTGGCAACAACAGCCGCTGTGCTAAATACCTTTATAACAGCAGATTTAACAGACGATTTTATGTTGACATTGACAACTCCAGAGGGGTCCGTAGGAGCAACATTTGAATTAAAAAATGGGGATTTAACAGCAACAATATAACACTAAAAACATGGCAGAAATAGCATTAGGGAGAATGGCTTTTAACGATAAAGGCATTCATTCATTAACAACAGAATATAGGAAGTGGGACTTTGTGACATCAACAGACAGCACTTACTTATACATAAACGAAACAGCCAAAAAGGGAGAGCCGCTAAACAATGCAGCATACTGGAAGTGCCTTGCAGATGGAAAGCCAGCAACGTTAGCCGCAGCAGCTGCTAACGAAAAAGCAGGAGATGCAAACCAAGCAGCAATAGCAGCCAACGAGGCGAAGGACAGCATACAGGATGATGAGAAAACGGTGGCGCAATCGCTCTCGGAGCTTAACGCAAAAGTGAAAGCATTAGAAGCAGTGGTGGCAAGCAAGACTATTGAAAGATTAGAGGTAGCAAAGGAGCTGAACATGCATGGTAAAACCAACCTGATATTATCGGGAAGTGGAGCAGCCACATTTGCACCTGATTTTGTGGGGCAACGCTACATTGATATTACAGGCAAGGTGGCCTACACAGCATTTGGAGTAACTAACGCAGGAGACTGGAAATAAAAACAAACAACAATGGGAAAGTACATTAAAAACTACGCAAACAAAGCAGCCTATGATGCTGATGTGACAAGACCAAAAGACTCATCAGTGGTGAGTGGCATTGCAGGTGAAAGAGTTATCTATGATGGCAAGAACGTATTTGTAGATAAAACGAGTGCCAATGTGGGAGATATTGTGGTGGTGCAGGGGGGGGAGCTGAAATACATCAAGCTAGACACCTATGATGCAACGCTGATAACAGTGGAGCCTATTGGGGTGGTTTACCACAGAACTCCAGACGAGGTGAGAATATTGCACAAAACAGACTTGGGAACAGCACAGTGGGCGGCTCCATTCCGAGCTAAAATAGAAGGTTTTGATTTGGCAAATGGGGGCACCCATACAATAAAGGTGAATGCTAGTGAGTATCCCTTTACGGTAGGGGTAGGGGCAACAATAGCTGGTGTAAACGCAGCAATTTTAGCAGCTCTTCCTACAGACGCAGGCTGGACAGTTGAATCTAAAACCAACTACGTTGTTGTACAGAGGAGCTATCACACCCCTGTAATAACAACATTTGAAGTAACAGGGGGGGCAACTGTAACATTGCTAAACAATGACAACCAAGCAAACCTCTCAGCTCTATTGACCCCTTATGGCGGTACGTCAAGAAACAACGGAGTGGTGACGACTTATGGTGGAGCTAACTATGATAAATTTTTGGCTTATTACAGTGTAAGTGGAAGCGAGGCAACCAATGTGAGCGCACTGGAGGCAGCCCCTGTGAGAAGAACTGCCTTTACGATGGAGAAAAACCCATTACTGGTGGATGCTTACAAAACGTATGAAAACTATATACAGGCAAACATGGTGAGGTATCCGTACTCGAAAAACGCAATTGTGGACAACAATGGAAAAAGAAACACAACGCTATTATCGGGGAAGGCATTTACGGACGATGATGGAGTGGTGAAACCAAAATTTCCTGCTGCAAAGAAAGCAAATGAGCAAACCGCAGGAGGCGTTGAGTGGTGGCTACCATCGTTTGAAGAGATGCTAATACTCATTAATAAAGTTGGGGGAACCAATGACCCTATTAATAGGGCGTTGACAGCTATAAGTGGTGGGACGGTAAGCAATTCAACTAGCCATTGGACATCTAGTGAGTTCTCCAGCACGTATGCGTGGTACTACCGTGGCACCAAGGGCATCATGCACTTCAACGCTAAGTCCAATGCGACCACGGTGCGTGCGGTTTCCGCTTTTTCACTTTAACTTTACCTTTTTTTACTTGCGACGAAGTCGCTCCTTAACCTATGCGCCTGTGGCGCAAGCATTTTGAAACAATGATAGAAAGACTACAGATATACAAAGACAGCTATACGCTAACAGGAAAGATTTATGCAGCGCAGCCACAAATGGCTAAGCTGCATAAATATACCCTGGGATCGAGAATGATAGACACATCACTGGATATGTTCAAGTGGATATCGCTTGCCAACAAAGCAAGAGGGCAAGAAAGGATAGAGATGTTGGATGGGTTCTTTGTGAACTTTGAACAGTTGAGGGTGTATTTGAAAATATGTAGTGATAACAAGATCATCAAAATGCAGGCATTGGTAGAGATGTTTAAACTGATTGAAAGCATATCTAAACAGCTCTCTGGATGGAGAGCTGCAACAACAAGAGCTCAACGGTAGTGTCCGTTGAGGAAAGTTATTATTATAAAAAGGACTGCCTACTATCATTTATAGTTGTATCACTAAGGCAGAATGAAGTGAGAACTCCAGCACGAATGCGTGGAACTACAATGGCAACAATGGCAACATGAACAACAACAATAAGACCAATGCGACCACGGTGCGTGCGGTTTCCGAATTTTGTAAAATAATTGATATGTTTAAACTAGAGGATATATATGAAGCGTACTACGATTGTCGAAAAAACAAACGTAGCACAGCTTCGTGTATAGAGTTTGAAGTGAATTTTGAGAGCAATTGCATAAAACTATGGCAGGAACTTAACAGCAGGAGCTACAATGTGAGTGAGTCAATTGCTTTTATTGTCACAAAACCAAGGTTGAGAGAAATCTTTGCAGCAAGTTTTAGAGACAGGGTGTTGCATCACCTAGTAGATATAAAGCTGAGGCCTCTAATAGATGCAGTGTTGGTAGATAGAACCTACAACAACAGAAAGGGGAAGGGATCATCTGCATGCGTGGATCAGCTTAAAGAGGATATTAGAGTCGTGTCTGAAAATTACACGGTGGACTGCTACATTATGAAAATGGACATGAAGGGGTTCTTTATGTCATTGAGCAAAAACATTCTGGTGCAAAAGGTGCATCAGTTTATAGATGATAAATATTTTGAGCAGGATAAGGAAGGCTTAAAATGGTTAGTAGAAGTAATATTAAGAGACAGCCCAGAAAAGCATTGCTTCTTGAAATCGCCACTTGCTATGTGGGATAAGCTGGACCCTACGAAGAGCCTATTTACCATTCCCGATGACTTGGGGATACCAATTGGCAATTTAATATCGCAACTATTGGCCAATTTCTATTTGAATGACTTTGATCACTATGTAATAGAAGAGTTGGGTTTTGCTCACTATGGGCGTTATGTGGATGACTTTTACATAATATCGAGAGATAGGCAAAGGATGCTTGAGAGTGTGCCACTTATGAGAGCAAAAGCGCAAGAGGTGGGCGTGACAGTGCATCCAGATAAATTCTATTTTCAGCATTATAGCAAAGGAGTAGAGCTGCTAGGGTGTATTGTAAAAAATCACAGGAGCTATATTCACAACAGGACAGTCAATAATGGGATGGGGAAAGTGAGAAAGATGGTAAAAGAGAAGATAGTGGCAAGTGAGAACGAAGTGGCGGTAATCAATTCATACTTAGGGCTGCTTGCGGCGCACAGGACTCACAAGGTAAGAAAGGCAATAGCAATGCAGGCTCTAAAGATGAGAGGATTGCACGCTAGTGGCGACTTTAAGAGAGTAATATTACAGAAGGAATTAAAAGAAGAATTTATAATATTTAAAAAACTAAAGCGTTATGGAAAAGCAAATAAACGAAATGTATGCTCAAATTAATGAGCATAAGAATTATCTAAAAGACACTGACTATAAGGCGATTAAGGAAGCCGAGATAGGCGTTAGAATGGATGAGGCTGTGAGAGATAGAAGACAACAAGCAAGAGATGAAATAAACAGGCTAGAGTATGAAATAGAGTTGTTAACAGAACAATTAGAAGAACAAAAAAATGAACAAAGTCAAGAAGTTTTTCACGAAGATACTCCCTTACGATAAGCTATTGCACTTTTGCTTTGGACTTATCTTATCACTTATATTGTCAAAGTTCTATATTTGGTGGCAATCACTATTAGTGGTGTTGGCACTTGCAATAATCATAGAATTGTATGATAAATACAGCGAAAAAGGTACAGCCGAAATAATGGATATAATTTACACACTTGCAGGGTGCATTTGTGTTTTAATAATAAATTTAATAAATATATAATTATGAGATTAATAGTAAAAGCAAGTTTAGTATTTTTAGCAATTTTTGTATTGGCAGGTTTAATTTTTGCTGGAACACAAAGTCAAGACCCGTTTTTAGGAATTTTAATGGGAGCACTTGGAGTTGTAAATGGCTTTGTCCTTTTAAAGGACATAAGAAAGTAAAAGCAGTTAGCAATTTCAACGAGGAGGATTTTGTTAAAAAGACAGATATGGAAGATTATCTGACGGAAGAAAAAGAAGAAGAAGAGGAGAATTTATAATAAACAGAGATATGCTTAATATCTAAAATATAAGCTGATGGACATTCAAATGCGCATAGACACAACATATATTGACTTATCAAAAAGTCAAATAAAAGAGTTGCACCAAAGAGTTTTTGGAGAAACAGTGATTAATGAGCAAGCAGTTGGGATGTTCGTAAAGCTTGAACTCACCTATATTCCCTTCTTTTTTTTCATTGTCATAATGGTGTTAGTTATTAACACTCGATGGAAACGAACATATAATAAAATAATTGAAGCATGGGAGAAACTACCTGACGATAAAGAGAGAGCAGAAAAGATAA
>JBAYBU010000110.1:0-5263 GCA_041669105.1 Bacteroidales bacterium
TGCACGCCGAAATTTGCAGAAACAATCTAATTATTTAGTTATGAATGAGTATGTGAAAGATGAGTGGAGATTGACTACTCTAGAAGAAAACGAAGAAACAATAGCAGGAGGCTTAAGTCTTACAGAGTTATGGCGATTAGCCAATTTTCTAGGAAATGCTTTAAAAAAGGCCGAGAAATATTGGCCGAGTTTTAAACATGGTTTTGTAGAGGGATGGGAGGCTGCATAATGGAGACCTCAATTATTGGCTTAAACTTGAGTACTCTCTCATACGAAGAGAGTGTAATAATTTGGGGTGGCTCCCAAGGATGGGATTACGATGTAGCAGAAGCGATCGGGAAAGGTGCAGGTTATGCAGTAAAAAAACTGTGGCGTGCATTCCAAATTTTAAGTAAAGGTCTCTATGAAGCACAGCTTAACTCCCAGGTAGTTCACAAGTAAGCTTGACCTAAAATAAATGTTTAAATGGGAGTTTGTTTATGAAAAAAAATTAACTTTGTAAATTATGAAAAATAGATACAAACTCCCATTTATTCTACTCCTCTTTTTTCCTGCACTCCTCTCTGCACAAAAGAGCTGGAGCCTACAGGAGTGTATTAACTATGCCTGGGAAAACAATTTGCAGTTAAAGCAGCAGGAAATTGCCGTAGAACAGGGGCGAAACAACCTTAATCAAGCCAAACTCAATTACATCCCAACCCTAAACGCTTCTCTTAACCACTCAATGAACTGGGGTAGGTCTGTAAACGTACAAGATTTAGAGATTATAGAGAATAAACTCTCTCAAAGTACAAGCGCCAGCGCTAGTGCTGCAATAAATCTCTTTGAAGGCTTTAGAAAAACAAATGAAGTTAAAAGCAGTAACGTACAGTTAGAAATATCGCAAAGCGAGGTAGAGCAACTCAAAAACGACATCTCTATTGAGATCGCAAGATCTTATTTGCAAATATTACTCTCTAAAGAGATACTAAATACTGCTAACCAAAGTATTACCAGTGCACAAGAGCAGGTAGAGAGAACAAAAAAACTAGTAGATGCCGGTAGTGTCGCATATAGCTCTCTTTTAGAGGTGTTGGCACAACTAGCATCAGAAAAGGTACAGGTTGTGAATGCCCAAAACCAACTCCGCACTTCGCTGCTTTCACTCAAACAACTTTTAGATTTAGATGGGAACAGCATTTTTGAAATAGAAGAAATTGATGTAGATTTTTTAGTAAAAGAGTACATCAGAGAATCTGTAGATGAGCTTTACAATGCCTCTATCTCATTACCTAGGATTAAAGTAGCCCAACTTAATCTTGAAAACTCTGGATTACAATTAGCAATCGCAAAAGGGCAACTCTACCCATCAATCTCTTTTTCTGCTGGTTATGGAACTTATTACAGCGATAGTAGAGATCAAGCCTTTTTTGATCAATTTAACGAGAACAGAAACCCCTCTATGGGATTTGGTTTAAGAATCCCAATCTTTAATAATTACAGAGTCAAAACAAATGTAAAAAACGCTAAACTAGGAGTTAGACAAGCTCAAATTGAGTATAAAAGTCGTTTGCAGTTGCTTTACAAAGAGATTCAACAGGCGGGTAATGAGGCTCTCTCCTTTTATGAAAAATACAAAGCATCAGAGCAAAATGTAATTGCAATGGAAGAGTCTTTTAGCTATGTTCAAAAAAAACTAGATGTAGGTGCATTAAGTGCTATCGATTACACCGTTGCTAAAACAAATTTATTTAAAGCTAAATCCGATTATTACCAATCTAAATATCAATATGTGTTCCAACTCAAAATTCTGGATTTCTATAAAGGGATACCCATTTCACTATAACTTAAACGGCTAAAATATCATGAATAAAAAGAAAATAAGATGGATAATTGCAGCAGCTGTTTTGCTCATTGTTGTTTTAGTGCTGTTTGGAGTTAATAAAGATAAAGCAGCAGTTACTGTTACTGCCCAAGAGATTACTGGCAAAACTATAGTAGAAGTTATCCCTGCCAATGGAAAAATAAAACCTGTAGTAGAGGTTAAAATAAGCCCCGATGTCTCTGGAGAGATTGTAGAACTTAATTTCAAAGAGGGAGACAACATTAACAAGGGAGATCTTATTATTAAGATTAAGCAAGATGTTTATATCTCTATGAAAGAGCGTGCCGAGGCTTCTCTAAATTCTGTTAAAGCACAGTTAACACAACAGTTGGCCCAATTTGTACAAACCGAGCAGATATACCAGAGAAACCAAACTTTATTTGACCAAAAAGCAATTTCAGAAGCTGAGTATGAGGCCGCCTACTCTCAGTATCAAGTGGCAAAAGAGCAGATAAAAGCAGCCGAGTTTAATGTTAAAAGCTCTACCGCTGCCCTCAAAGAGGCTCAGGAAAATCTTACTAAAACAGTAATCTATGCTCCTATGGGGGGGATAATTTCTAAAATGAGTGTAGAGAAGGGAGAGAGAGTTGTTGGGACTAGTCAAATGGCAGGTACAGAGATGCTTCGTATTGCCAATTTCGATCAAATGGAGGTACTTGTAGATGTTAACGAAAACGATATAATAAGAATTAAACAGGGAGACACTGCAACTATAGACGTAGATGCCTACCCCAATCGTAAGTTTACAGGAGTAGTTACTCAAATAGCAAATTCGGCAAAAAATATTGGCTCTGCTTTAGATCAAGTAACCAATTTTGAAGTTAAAGTATTTATACTGCCACACTCTTATTCCGATCTTGTGGTCGAAGGCAAAATACCTTTCCGCCCAGGAATGTCGGCTTCTGTAGCGGTTCAAACTGCCACTAAAAATGATATCCGAGCGATCTTACTTCAAGCGATAACCACTAGAACCGATCTTCTAGAAGACTCTGTAAAAGAGGCGCTAGGCATAAATGAGTCTATAGAACAAGTGTTTGTGATAAAAGATGACAACACCACAGAGGTAAGAAAAATAACTACAGGAATTCAAGACCTCTCTAATATTGAGGTAACATCTGGGCTCTCCCTAGGAGAGAGAGTGGTTACTGGCCCCTTCTTGGCAATTAGTAAAACTCTTAAAGCTGGAACTCTAGTTAAAGTGGAGGAAGAAAAAAACAAGTAATATGTTCTTAAAGGTATTAGACTACTAAAAGAGCGCGAATAATAGACCATTTTTAATGATAAATAAAGCTCCTACAACTCTTTTAATCGAAACTAGTACAGAGGTATGTTCTGTTGCTCTCTCTCTAGGAAGTTCTCTTATAGGTCAAAAAATATCTCGTATACCAAGAGCTCATACAGCTATTATCTCTGTAATCACTCAAGAGCTTCTAGAAGAGAGTAAAATATCTTTAGCAATGTGCGACGCCATAGTGGTAAGCAAGGGTCCTGGCTCATACACTGGGCTTCGTGTAGGTGTTTCGTTTGCAAAAGGGCTCTGCTTTGGTACCTCAAAGCCTCTTATTGCTGTTGGCTCCCTAACCCTACTGGCTACCTTGGCCTCAACCACTATTGATCTGAGCAATATAAAACCTAGCATCATTGTACCTATGATAGATGCCCGCAGGATGGAGGTGTACACTGCATCTTATTCCCCAACAGGAGAGAAACTTACACCAGTAGAAGCGCTCATAGTAGACTCCCAGAGTTTCTCTTCCCAGCTAGAACAGGGAGTTGTGCTCTTTTGTGGAGATGGATCTTCTAAAGTCTCAAAGATCATAAAACATCCAAATGCAAGGTTTGTAAATATAGAAGCTCTAGCGCAAGGGATGATACCCCAAGCAGTAGAAAAATACCATAAAGGAAAATTCGAAGATGTAGCCTATTTTGAGCCATTCTACCTTAAAGATTTTATTGCAGGAGTCTCCAAGAAAAATCCGCTGCAAATTTAAGATTCTACCACACAGTAGTGCTAAAATGAAACAATCAGCTATTACTTTAAGAGTGAAATAACGAGTTTCTCGAGTTCATTATCGTAAACGTCTTTGGCTATTATTGTACCCGATTTATCTATAATAAAATTAGTAGGTACTTGAGTAATATTATAAGTGGTAATGGCCATGGAGTTGTTTCCCAAACCGTCGCAAACACTTATCCAAGGGAGGTTCTGCTCAGAAACTGTGGTGGCCCAAGCAGTTTTGTCTCTATCTATAGATACTTGGTAAATCTCTAACCCCTTTGAATTATATTTTTTATATAACTCTTTGTAATCTAGATTTATCATTTTTTGAGGAGTCTCTGTTATTGTCCAAAAAGAGAGGATAATTACTTTAGAAGAGAGGGCCGAGAGCGATCTTGTTACGGCTTTAGTATCGGGCAGAGAGATGTCGGGGAATCCACTTTCGGAAGCATCATTAATTTTGGAGCTCAAAATATTAGATTTTTCTCTATAGTCAATCTCTTCTTTTAACCTCTCTAAATATACCCATTTAGGGTAAATAACATTTAAAGAGTCATAAACTCTACTAAAAATATGAGCATCCATAGGATCGGCAAAAAGAGGCAAGTTGGCAGCTAGCTTATGATATAAGAGAATTATGTTGGCAATAGAGTTGGGGTTAGAGTAAATATGCTTGATTGCAAATTGCTTTTGTTTAACATATAGTTTCCCCAAACCATAATTAAAAGCTGTCTCATTTTTGGAATCTCCCTGCTCTTTTGCAATTTGCATCTTGTTTAACAGTATGTCAAAACTTTTTTTTGTAGATGATAAGCTCTTTTCTAGCTCATTCAATTTTTCTGTCTCTTGTGATCCAGAAATAACGAGATTCGCTCCAAGAGTATCTGTAATTATTTCAATTTGATCTCCTGGTAATAAAACCATTGAGGCAATCTGTTTCTCCTTGTAGTAGAGATAATAAAAACTAGGGTTTTGATCTTTAAAAGTGACTGAATGAGAAAACTCCCCTTTAGATTTAACCTTTAAGGTGTCTAATACTCTTTGCGAGCTTACCTCTAAAATTTTTAGAATAACTGTACCATCTGTTGCTCCTTCTATTTTCCCTACAAGCTTTGCATTTTTGTTTTTTGAACAAGAAAGGGCAATAAGGGCAACGAGTATAATAAGAATAACTCTTCTCATCTCTTTAAAGTTTTATTTTAGAGCTTATCAATTTTGATATCTGCTCCATTTCTAAAGAAGAGATCTCTAACTTCTTTTTGTTAAAGTCTAGGTCACTCTCTTTGTTTAGTGGTATAAGATGAATATGGGCATGAGGGACCTCCATTCCAAGCACGGCAATTCCCACTTTTTTGCATGAAATAGTCTCTTTAAGAGCAATTGCAACCTTTTGTGCAAAA
>JBAYBU010000111.1:0-5256 GCA_041669105.1 Bacteroidales bacterium
ATAGCACCATATCCACAGTGGTGATTTGTGAGTACAAGCCCATCGGCAGATATAATCTCGGCAGTACAACCGCCTCCAAAATGTACAATTGCATCTTTAAGGCTTGAGTTGTTAATGTTATAGATGTCTTTTGCCGAAAGTTGGAATCCTAGCTCAGACATCTTTTTCATGTTTAGTTTCTCTATAAGAGGTAGCAGCCACATCCCCTCGTCGGCCTTAACGGGGCCAAAAGAGAGCAGAGTAGCTAATAAAATTAAAAGGGCAGTTTTTTTCATTTTTTATTTGTAAATTTACTTGGTATTTTTAATCAGTTGCTCTATTAACCAACAAAGATAAATAATTGGGTGGATAAATGACTAAAGTTTTAATAGTAGTAGATAAATTTAAAGGCAGTCTTACAGCTCGTGAGGTTGCATCTATTATTGCATCCCAGTTTAAAAAGAAAATTCCAGGAATTATTACCTGTGAACTCCCACTTGCTGATGGTGGCGACGGTACTTTAGATGCTGTCGCACATTTTGGCCATGAGACATTAAAGATTTCTACTATCGACCCAATAGGTAGAGAGATACAAGTGCCTGTTCTTAGGATTGGAGATAGAGTACTTTGCGAAATGGCAAAATCTACAGGTTTATGGAATCTTTCTAAAGAAGAGAGAAATCCTAAGTTAACAAGTAGTTATGGTTTTGGAGTTGTGATTAAAGAGGTTGCGCGTATGGGATTTCGTAATATCCTTTTGGGTATAGGTGGTAGTGCTACAAATGATGTTGGTACAGGAATGCTGAGTGCATTGGGCTATCGCTTTTTAAACAGAGAGGGTAACCCTATTTGTCTTGAGCAAGGGAGAGGGTTCCCTCCAGGCTTTATGACTGGAGCCTGTTTAGAAAAAATTGCATTAATAGATTCTAAGGAAGTTCCAGATTTTTTAAAAGAACTTAATATTGAAGTAGCTTGTGATGTAAATAATCCATTGACTGGTATTTATGGTGCTAGCCATGTGTATGGGCCACAAAAAGGCGCTTCGCCACAAGATGTTAAGTTTCTAGAGAGTGGAGTGGTCCATTTTGCAGGTATTTGTAAAGAGTTTTTTGGAAGAGATTTCTCTGAAGTTCCTGGAGCCGGAGCTGCTGGAGGGATGGGTTTTGCACTTGCTGCTTTTTTAAATGCTCGCCTTTTAAGTGGTTGGAGAGTTATTTTTGATTTTCTTGATGTAGATAATCAAATAAAAGATGCCAATCTTGTTATTACAGGAGAGGGCAGAGTAGATGGGCAAAGCCTTTCGGGTAAGCTTTTAGACGGAGTTATAGAGGTTACTATGAGGCATAGAAAGAGACTTTGGGTTATTTGTGGAGATAATTTACTTTCAGATAGAGAGCTAGAGATGGCAGGAGTTGAAAAGCTTTTTTCAATCTCTCAATTGCAACCATCTAAAAACAAGGCTATTGAAAATGCTCACAACTATTTGAAAAAAATTTCGCTAGAAGCTGCAACTTTTTTCAACTCCACGGCGTCTAACTAGAAAACAATAAAAACTTTTAATTATGGATGTAGAAATACTTGCAATAGCCAGTCCTTTTTTAACTGCTATTTTAATACTCTTAATAATTTTTGTTTCTAAGATTCTTAGAGATAAATCAAAAAATGAAGTGTTAATGAAGGCTTTAGAAAAAGGAGTTGAGTTATCTCCGGAATTTTTCAAAAATGAACCCGTAAAGAAAAAGCAAGATCCTCTTAATAAGCAAGATCCTCTTACAAGTGCACTTGTAACTATTGGAGTGGGTATAGGTCTTTTTATAGCTCTCTATCTTTTTTTTAATGATATAAGATTTGCTGCTTTTGGATTTATCCCTTTTTTTGTTGGACTTGGCCAGCTAATAGGCTACTTAGTTAGTAAAAAGCGGAAGACCAGTAACCTAGATTTAAATGATATAGATGAGTAACTGACCCAAATCTAAGATTGACTTTTAGACATTAATTTTAAGTTAAGCGAAAGTGACTCTAGTACAATTTGAAAATCAAGTAAGGCTAAATCAGGAACCGCTCCGGCGGTTTTTACTTAACCTCTGCTCTGGAAACTCCTCTCTTAGTGACGACATTGCTCAGGAGGCCTTTATAAAGGCCTATACCAATCTCAATTCGTTTAATGGTATGTCTAAGTTTTCTACGTGGTTGTTTAGGATAGCATACAACTGTTTTATAGATCATATAAGGTCTTCTAAGCGTTATGCTACAACAGAGCTTTCTGATAATATTAGTTACACTAAAGAGAGTCTTCCTTCTAAGTTTAAAAATGAGGAGTTGTATATGGCGCTTTCGCAATTGGGAGAAAATGAAAAAACTTGTATATTGTTATTTTATATGGAAGATAAAAGCATAAAAGAGATTTCAAACATAACAGCCATTAAGGAGAATACGGTAAAGTCTCATCTCTCTAGAGCAAAATCAAATTTATTGGATCATTTAAAGAAGGTTGGGCATGAAAGATAATAGTACTAATGATAAGAATATAAAAGAGTTCTTTGACCAAAAGAAACAGACTATTGAAGACAATGGGTTTAGCGAAAGGGTGTTTGCCGCATTAGAGTATATGCCCAATCATGCTTCAATTACTAGCTTAGAGCATTTTAAAAAGAGATTCATTAGTATGAATGGTATTATTGTAATGCTTTTTACTCTTTTAGGGTTTGTTCTTTTCTTTATTTTTGGTGGATATGCTGCTGTTATAGAAAGTTTGATCTCTGTGGGGAATGTGGTGGCAGGCACAACTCTTGTTACCCCGCAGCTAATACTCTCGATTCTCTTTTTATTCTGTTTGCTCTTTGCCCTGGGCAAGTTTGCCATAGAGGCTGAATGATTTTCTATGATGTTTGGTAACACCAAATTTTAAAATAGCTTCTCTATGATTTTTTGTTGGGTAGGCCATGTTTTTCTCCCAACCATACCAAGGGTTTTCGCCAGCAAGCTCTCTCATATAGTTGTCTCGCCATGTCTTTGCTAAAACCGAAGCAGCAGCTATTGAAGCATATTTGCCATCACCCCCTACTATACAGGTATGTTCAGTCTCCTTATACTTTTTAAACCTGTTCCCATCTACTAATATATGTTCTGGAGTAGTAGAGAGTTTGTCCAACGCTCTGTGCATTGCCAGTATAGATGCATTTAAAACATTTATATTGTCTATCTCTTGTGCCGAGACTTGGGCAACGGCCCAAGCAATAGCCTCTTTTTCAATTATAGGCTTTAATAAATTACGCTCTTTTTTTGTGAGTTTTTTGGAGTCGTTAAGTAGAGGATGGTAAAAATTAGAGGGAAGAATTACTGCAGCAGCAAAAACAGGTCCTGCTAGGCAGCCCCGCCCAGCCTCGTCGCAACCGGCCTCAATTTTAGTATTGTTATAAAAATTTAGAAGAGATTTATGCTCCTTTAACTTCATAATTATTGGAATAATCTTACTTTATTAAATCCGTTTTAAGGTGTGCAATTTACCAAAAAGACTATTACCATAAAATTGTGACCTGGTGTAGTTCTATTTAGTATTCGGCGTCATTATCATTTAGCACTCCAATAATTTTCTCTTTGGTTTCTAACTTTGCTTTTAGAACTGTTATCTGCTCATCTTTTTCGAATAGACCTATCTTATATTTTGAAGTAAGATTTTTAATCTTTACACGCTGTTCTTTTTCTAAATTTTTAATTTTGTCTAAATACTCTTCTTTAGTTACTCGTTCAAAAATAAGACTCTCCATTGGAAGCCCTAGAAGTTCTGCTATCTTACAAAGTCTTGGATTAATGAGAGTTGTTTTACCTGACTCAATTTCACGGTATGAGTTAGTAGATATTCCCAGAGACTCTGCCATGTATTCTTGAGTGTAACCTTTAACACGCCGAGCCCTTCTTATTCGTTCCCTTATTTGCTTGCATTCCATATTTAACAAATATAATTTAGAAGAGCCTTTACTTTATCACAAGCTAAACATGTTTTAACAACATGCAAAGCTTCACAAAAAGAGAAATTATCAACAGAAAAAGAAAAATTAATATTAAAAACAGATAAATCACAACCTTAGTATTGGAATAGCCTCTGTTTTAGGTTTACATTTGCAGTAATAAAAATGTTATATCATGACCACAGATAAAAAAGTTACAGAGAGCTTATTTGAGCTATTTTGCAATTTAATGGAAAATAAAATCTTTCTTATAACTGAGTTTAATTTAAAAGATGCATCTATACTCTGCAATTGTAGTTCTTTAGTTTTAGAACAAACTATAAATAAAAAACTAGGATTTTCATTCACCCAAATTATCTCTCTTTATAGAGTGGGCTATGCTAGAAAATTACTTTCGATTGGTGTAAGTTATGCATTTGTCTATAAATACTCAGGATTTAACTCTGTAAAAGAGCTTGAGAAGGCCATGGAGTGCATTGTAAATTGATTTTTTTTGTATAAATTTGGCTTCCAATTTTATTTTGACAAAACTAGTAACTAATGATCTAAATGGAGTAATAATGAAAGTTTATCCCACTAAAAGCATTCGCAACGTAGTTCTTATAGGAAATACAAAGTCTGGAAAGACTTCACTTGCGGAAACCATGTTATTTGAAGGCAAAGTTATTGACCGAATAGGTTCGGTCGAGGCAAAAACAACTGTAAGTGATAATACAGAAATTGAGCAGATTTATCAACGTTCAATCTATCCAACACTTCTATATACAGAATTCATGGATACTAAGTTGAATTTGATTGATACTCCTGGTTCCGATGATTTTGTGGGGGGAGTAATCTCTGCCTTTAAGGTTGCCGATGTGGGAGTATGGGTTATTATTGGCAACACCGGGGAGGAGGTGGGTCCAGAAATATTAGCTCGTTATGCAGATAAACACTGTAAACCATTAATATTGGCATTGAATCAGTTAGATCATGACAAGACAAATTTTGAAGGGTCACTGGAGTCTCTTAAGAAAACATTTGGTAAAAAAGTGGTTATTGTTCAGTTCCCTGTAGAGACAGGTGCTGGATTTACCTCTTTTGTAGATGTTTTAAAAATGAAGATGTATCGTTTTACAGATGAAAATGGTAGTCGTGAAGAACTTCCTATTCCTGCTAATCTCCAAGACCAGGCCGATGAATACCTCCAGGAGTTGGTTGAGATGGCTGCAGAAAACGATGAGTCGCTGATGGAAATCTTTTTTGACAAAGGAGCTCTTACAGAAGATGAAATTAGGATGGGTCTTTCAATAGGAATGGCTCAGTGTGA
>JBAYBU010000112.1:0-5243 GCA_041669105.1 Bacteroidales bacterium
AACATTTCCATTGAGTAAAAATGTAAGAGACTCATAACCCTCTCCAAAAAGCGGCGGAAATAGAAAAATAAGAAGCCCTAAAGAGAGTGCCGAGACTGTCCATCGCTTAAAAGGATTTACTATTCGTTTAATTCTATCTTCCATTGAGAGAGTAGTTCTAGTAAAGTAGAGCGATATAAAGCCACAAAATATACCTAGTAAAATATAAAAAGGTATATTTGACATATTAAAGCTTTCTATATTATTACTAAATACAACGGCATCTCCCAAAAAAAGAAAAGAGACAGTGGCAGCAGTAACGGCAGAGACTAGCAACGGCAGGAGAGAGGTCATAGACATGCTAAAAAGCAAAATTTCTAACGTAAATAGAATCCCAGCAAGTGGTGCTTTAAAGATACCTGCTATTGCTCCTGCGGCACCACAACCCAACAGTATAGTCATGTGTTTGTATGAGAGTCCCATTATCCTAGCAATATTAGAGCCTATAGCAGCACCAGTGTAAACTATAGGCGCCTCGGCACCTACAGAGCCTCCAAATCCTATTGTTACCGAACTTGCTGCAACAGAAGACCAAGTATTATGAAGCGCAATTTTAGAGTTGTTTTTAGAGATCGAGAGTAGTACCTTGGTTACACCATGACCAATATTATCCTTAATAAAATACCTTACAAAGATTAAGGCTAAAAGCATTCCAACTCCAGGATAAACTATATAGAGAAAGCTCTCTGCTGTTGTATTAAACCACCCTTTTAACATCCACGCAAAGAGATGAATTAGATGTTTTAAAATAACTGCAGACAATCCACTTAAGAGACCTGTTATCAACGCAAGAATAAAAAGCATCCTGCTTTCATTCATTTTATGCAGTCGCTCCGAGAAGTACTTTATTGAATATCTAATTAAAGCCATACAAGTTGTAAATTTACAAAAAAAAGCCAGAGATAAAACCCGGCTTTACATTTAAACTTTAGCACAATCAATGAAAATACAAAAAGTTAATCATCTTCTACCTGGTCATCGATAAATGAAGCAGATGGATCATCATCTGGGAATTCATCGGAATCTTCATCGTCATCGTCGGGCTCTTCTCCATACAGTCCTCTTTGCAAATCTTCGTAATCGTCAATTTTTACATCTACTTTAACCAAGTAGATTGAATCGGGTAGTTCTAAAGAGACTGCATAAAAGAAAGAGCCATCGGGCTTTTCTACTTTAAAAACCTCACTCATGTAATCTGAATAACCTCTAGGATACTTTTCTTTAAACGCTGCTAATAAATCTGGCTTTAGATTGGCATAACTTACTACAGCACGTTTTTTTGCCTGGTGCTTTGGTGACACTGATACTTTGCTCTTAGGTATGTTGCTTGTTTCTTCCATATATAGCTAATTCTTACATTCGAATTGTGGTGCAATTATAATGTAATTTTTTATAATAACTTAGCTTTTATCAGAATTTATTAAAAAATAATGATTTTTGCTTTTTCTTCTTATTTAAATCTCTCTCTACAAACATTTTCTTTAATGTAGTAGGGTCTAATCCAGAATAAAAAGCCGCAGCAGATCTTGTCATGGGTGTTGGAGTAAAGTCTTGAACTTGATTTAGATAAACACTCTTTAAAATTTTATTTGAAGCTAAAGCTTTCATATGTTCCAGTGTACATCCAGGATGTGATGAGATAAAGTATGGAATCAATTGAAATTTTTTTTGCTCTTCTTTACATATTTTATCAAATTCATTTTTTAGAAATGTGAAGTTTGAGAAAGGAGGCTTCCCCATTGCTTTCAAAACACTCTCTTCTGTATGTTCGGGAGCCACCTTCAAGCGCCCCGAAGTATGATTTAAAATAAGCTCTTTAAAATACTCTTTACCACTATTGTCTAAATACCCTTTTTTATTTAAGAAAAGATCGTATCTAATTCCACTAGAGACAAAATTCTTTTTAATGTTTTTAACCTTAGAAGCTTTTGAGTACAATTCTAGTAAAGGGTTATGACTATAATTTAGATTTTTACATATATTAGGATATATACAGCTATCTCTGTGACATTTAATACAAATATCTAAGTTTTTCCCTTTCATCTTATACATATTTGCTGTTGGCCCCCCAAGGTCAGAAATTATGCCTTTAAAATTTTCATGAGCAGCAATCATAGAGAGCTCTTTAAGAATAGACTCCTCAGACCTAGATTGAACAAACTTACCTTGATGGGCAGATATTGTACAAAAACTACAAGAGCCAAAACAACCTCGATGAGTAGTTACAGAGAATTTTATCATTTCGAATGCCGAGATATGTTTGCCTAAATATCTATAATGTGGCTCTCTTTTATATGGTAAGTCATAAAACTGATCGATCGCGCCATCGGGCCCAATTTCAAACGGAGGATTCACTCTCACATATTTGCCCATACAAGGCTCAGAAATATGAGCAGGAGCCCATGCGTTTGACTCTTCTTCTATTACATTAAAGTTTTTTACAAAATCCTCACGGCTTTTAAGAACCTTTTCGTAAGAGATTAACTTAACAGCTCTCTCTTCTCCTTGGTATGGGAAGTTAGACAACCACGCAGTTTGAGGAATTTTTTTAAGATCTTCCAAAGAACCTCCCTTGTTTAAGGTAGAAGCTACCTCTTTTACAACCCTCTCGCCCATTCCATACACAAGAAGATCGGCTTGCGATTCAAATAAAATTGAAGGTTTAAGAGAATCTTGCCAATAATCATAATGTGCAAGCCGCCTCAAAGAGGCTTCCACTCCCCCAATTATTACAGGAACAGTTGGATATAGTTTTTTTAATATTTTAGAATAGACAGTTACTGCATAATCGGGCCTTTGCCCTGCTCTTCCATCAGCAGTATAAGCATCGTTAGACCGCAATCTTTTTGCTGCAGTATAATGATTTATCATTGAATCCATTACACCTGAGTTTACTCCAAAAAACAGTCTTGGAGCACCTAGCTTTTTGAAATCGCGCAAATCATCTCTCCAATTAGGTTGAGGGACAATTGCAACTCTATAGCCCAAAGATTGGAGGTAACGCCCAATTACAGCAGTACCAAAAGAGGGGTGGTCTATATATGCATCTCCTGTAAAAAGTATAATATCTATATAATCCCACCCTAAAAGATCTAACTCCTTTTTGGAAGTAGGTAAAAAACCTCTATTCTTTGAAACCATGTTACATTCTCTCTGGCAGCTGAATACCCAAAATACCCATCGCTTTCCTAAGTACTGCCGATATAGTATCTATAAGAATTAGCCTCTGCACTTTTATATTTATATCTTCTTCTTTTAATATACTCACTTCGTGATAGTATTGATTAAACTCCTTTGCAAGATCATAGGCATAATTAGCTATAATTGCAGGAGAGTGATCTATGCCTCCTTCACGAATCTTATCTGGAAAATTAGTTAATAGTTTAATAATCTCTCTCTCTCTAGGGTTTATTTTAGAGTCTGTAATTTTAGCTTGAAGCTTTTGTTCTTCTGCTTTCCTTAAAATAGAACGAATTCTAGCATGTGTATATTGGATAAAAGGGCCTGTATTGCCACTAAAATCTATAGATTCCTTAGGATCAAAAAGCATTGTTTTCTTAGGATCTACTTTTATAATAAAATACTTAAGAGCCCCTAAGCCCAACATTTCAAAAAGTTGTTCTTTCTCTTCTTTAGGCATATCATCTAATTTGCCCAACTCTAAAGAGGTTTCTCTAGCTGTAGTTACCATGTTTTCTATAAGGTCATCGGCGTCAACAACGGTACCCTCTCTTGATTTCATCCTGCCTTCTGGTAACTCTACCATCCCATAAGAGAGATGATAGAGGTTGTTAGACCACTCATAACCAAGTTTTTTTAACAGAAGCTTTAATACTTGGAAATGATAATTTTGTTCATTTCCTACAACATAAATATGTTCATCTAAATTATATTCCGAAAATCTTTGGTGGGCTGTGCCTAAATCTTGTGTCATATAGACCGATGTCCCATCGGCTCTTAAAAGCAATTTTTCATCTAAACCATCGGCAGAAAGGTCACACCAAACAGATCCATCGGCCTTTTCGCTGAAGACTCCTTTTACAACACCCTCTTTCACTAACTCTTTACCTAGCAAATACGTTTGAGATTCATAATAGATCTTATCAAAAGAGACTCCCATTCTTTTATAAGTCTTCTCAAAACCTTCATAAACCCAACTATTCATTTTCTCCCACAGCTCAAACACCTCACGATCTCCTTTCTCCCACTTTACCAACATCTCTTGGGCTGCTTTTAGTATGGGAGCCTGCTTTTCTGCCTCCTCTCTTGGTACTTTTTGAGATATTAACTCCTCTACCTCTTTTACAAGCATATCGTTAAAAGCAACGTAGTACTTACCTACAAGATGATCTCCCTTAATTCCACTGTTTTGCGGTGTCTCTTTTCCTGACAACCTTTGCCATGCAAGCATAGATTTGCAAATATGTATACCTCTATCATTTACAAGATTTACCTTAATTACTTTATGGCCATTTGCCTTCAGCAAATTTGATACAGACCACCCCAAAAGGTTATTCCGTATATGACCTAAGTGCAAAGGCTTATTTGTATTTGGCGAAGAGAATTCTACCATTACACTTTTACCCGATTGTGGGAGTTGACCATAGTCTTGAGTAGATGCAATTGTATTAAAAACATCCATCCAATACTCATCTGTAAGTTTAATATTAAGAAAGCCTTTTACAACATTATAACTCTCTATCTCTTTATAGTTTGAAGTGATATAACTACCAATTTGATCTCCCGTTATTTCTGGAGATTTTTTTGAAAATTTTAAAAGCGGAAAGATTACCGCTGTAATATCACCTTCAAACTCTTTACGAGTTGCCTGGGTCTGAAATAAATTATCAGTGGCACCCTCTCCGTAAATATTTTTTACGGCCTCTTTAACCCACTTGGTGACTAATTGTTCTGGATTCATATAATTGTCTATTTAGCAAAATATTTTTTCATCTCCCTTTTAACTCCAGGAGCAAGTATAAACATTGTTATCATTGTAGGTAAGGCCATAAACGCATAAGCAATATCTACTATTCCTACTACCACATCTAAAGAGATAACAGCTCCAACAACTAACATAAATAAAAAGAAATAGTTGTAATAATGGGCATATTTGGCTCCAAATAAAAAGCCAGTACATTTAACTCCATAATAAAAGTAAGAGAACATAGTAGAAAAAGCAAAGATAACAACCATAAACATAA
>JBAYBU010000113.1:0-5243 GCA_041669105.1 Bacteroidales bacterium
AGGCTGTAAGTATGATAGTTAGCTGAGAGTGTAATGTTGCTCGGTCTGTTGCGGCTGTAACAGAGAAAAAATAAAGTTGAACCAGAAGTTGCCTCGGCCTACATAAAAAAGAGGGCTACGCCGCCTACGCTTAGGATGGCTCCGGCGAATTCTATCCAGGTTACTTTTTTCTTGTAAAAGAGTACGTATGGGATTAGAATTATGATGGGGGTGGTTGCCATTATTGTTGAGGCGATTGCGGTGTTGGTGTGTTGTATGGCCATAAGGGAGAGGGAGACGCCAAGGAATGGGCCGAATATTGCGCCTGCAAAAATTGCGAGGCTGGCTTTTTTGTCTTTGATTCCGTCGCGGAATACTTTGCTTCGGCCGGTGAGTAATATTATGAGTGCGAAGCCTATAGCTCCTGTTATAATTCTCATTTGTGTAGCTGCAAAAGGGATGTATTGGGCTGCTTCGGTTCCGGCAGCGCTTTGGGCATAAAAATTCATTCCATGTTTGCTTAATACTATACCAAGACCTTGGCCAAGAGCGCCTCCTATACCAAGTAGTACTCCTTTAAGGGGTAGATGGAGGCTTACATTTGGTTTAAGTTTACTTATAAAATTCAGTTTTCTCTCTTTTTCGCAGCTAGTTACAACTGTGAGATTGCTGGTGCCTGCAACTAATGTGCTGGTTTCTGGTTTTGAGTTGCGTTTAAGAATTGAGATTGCTATACCTGTAAGGGTTACAGTCATACCTAAGTATCCCATTGGAGACATTCTTTCTCCCAAGAGCATCCATCCGAATAGTGCAGCAAATGGTGGAGCCAATGTCATAAGTAGTTGAGAGAAACGGGCTGTAATAATTACATACGCATAAAAAAGGCACATATCGCCAAATACAAATCCCACTAATCCCGATAGAGTCATCCAAAACCATGTTTTGCCATCTGCCGCAACTGGTAGCATAGAGCCAGTTGTGAAATAGAGTAGTGCGCCCAATAAGAAAAAAGCGAAAAAGAGTCTTAGTAGATTTACCGTAAGCGAGCCAACACGCTTGCCAGCAAATTCAAAAAATAGGGCTGTGAACATCCACGAGAACGCTACAGCTATTGAGATTAATTCACCAAAATATTGCATAAAGTAATTTATAAACTGGCAACAAATCTAATGAAAAAAAATAAAAACTCTCTCAAAGCTTTTAAAAGCTTTGAGAGAGTTTTATGTATGTATGAAAACGGGGTTGGGCAGGTTGGGCGGGGTTAGTTGAAGAGGGCGCGTACGAGTTGGGGTATATCTTGAACTTGAATTATTTGTAGGGTCTGTTTTTTGGGGCTGGCGGTGTTGGTGGTGGTGGTGCTAAAGTGAGATTTGTTTATGTTGCAGTAAGAGGAGACAAAGATTTTTTGGAAGCCGAGTTTTTGGGCTTCTGCAATGCGGCGCTCTATTTGGGCAACGGGGCGAATCTCTCCACTAAGGCCAACCTCGGCAGCAAAGCAATACTTTTGAGAGATGGCAATATCGAAGTTAGATGAGAGTATGGCGCAAACTACTGCTAAGTCGCAAGCGGGGTCGGTCACTTTAAGGCCACCAGCCATGTTCAGGAAAACATCTTTTGAAGCCAGTTTGAAGCCAGCTCTCTTCTCTAAAACGGCTAGTAGCATATTGGTGCGGCGCACATCAAAACCGGTGGCAGATCTTTGAGGAGTTCCGTATGCAGCTGTGCTCACAAGTGCTTGTGTCTCTATAAGAAACGGACGCGTGCCATCTAACATGGCTGCAACTGCAATTCCAGAAAGATTTTCGGAATGCATTGGAATTAACATTTCCGAAGGGTTACTCACTTCTCGCAGGCCGGTGTTTACCATCTCAAAAATAGCTAACTCGGCAGTAGAACCGAAGCGATTTTTTATGCTACGTAAAATGCGATAGGAGTGGCGGGTGTCGCCCTCGAATTGTAAAACAACATCTACTATGTGTTCTAGTATTTTAGGCCCTGCAATTGAACCATCTTTTGTGATATGGCCAATTAAAATTATGGGTGTATTTGTCTCTTTTGCGTACTTAAGCAACATAGCAGCGCTTTCGCGAACTTGTGATACTGAGCCCGGGGAACTCTCTAGCGTTTGAGAGTAAATGGTTTGTATAGAGTCAACTATAATTAGATGGGGCTGACTCTCTTTGGCGCGGTTAAGTATGTTCTCTAGAAGGGTTTCACTTAAAATAAAACAATTTTCATGCTCTCCACCTAGCCTCTGCCCGCGTAATTTTAATTGCCTTGGGCTCTCTTCGCCAGATATATATAGTGTTTTTAAAGAGGGGGTATGCAGAGGTATTTGCAGTGCAAGGGTAGATTTCCCTATCCCTGGTTCGCCTCCTATTAGAACCATTGAGCCAGGGACAAGACCACCACCTAAAATTCGGTCTAACTCTTCGTTTCCAAGGGACATTCTCTGTTCGTTAGAGAAGGTTATCTCCGACAGTGGTTGTGGTTTTGGATTGGAAAAAGGCAAAAAGCTAACCGATCTAGCTCCGGTTGCATTCACGTCTTTGCTAATTATCTCTTCTACAAGGGTGTTCCACTCTCCACATGCGGGACATTTGCCCAACCACTTGGGAGTTTCGTTACCACAAGAGGTGCAGAACCATGCTTTTTTAATTTTTGCCATAAACTACTTTTAAGAGCTCATACTTTTTTGTACCCATCATACTGTGACAAATATAGTAATTTGGATTGCCATTTTATTATATTTGTACTCTGGCTTTGGCTATAATAATACTTCATATTAAATGTTAATTAGAACTTACTTGATTTAAAAAATATAAATTTAAACATCATGAGAAAATTTTTCGGAATAATTTTGCTGCTCTTCTTTATGGTTTCAATGCCGCTTTTTGCCCAAGACAATGAGGCAATAGTTAAAAAAACTACCGATTATTTACAAGAGATTAAAGAGCAATGGAAAATACCAGGAATGGCGTTTGCTGTTGTAAAAGATGGAGAGATGATATACTCCAATGGCTTTGGAGTTAAAGAGATGGGAAAGAGCAACCCCGTAGATGTAAATACTTTGTTCCAGATAGGTTCGGTCTCTAAATCTTTTACTGCCGCGGTAATGGCATCTTTAGTTGCAGAGGAAAAAATTAAATGGGACGACACTGTAAAGAATATTTTACCCGACTTTAAAATGTATGATAAATGGGTAGAAGAGAATTTACAGGTAAAAGATATAATGACTCACCATACTGGACTTCAGGGGCAACTAGGCACTTACATCCCTAATATGGGCTATGAAAGAGAAGATATTTACAATATGCTACCATTACTAAAACCTAAATACAGCTTTAGAGGTTCTTATGAATATAACAATATTACATTTATAATAGCATCAAAGATAATAGAGAAGCTTACAGGAAAGAGCTGGGAAGAGAATGTTAGAGAGAGAATTTTTGAGCCCTTGGGAATGAAAAATAGCAGGGTTACTGGTGATGAGTTTGCCTCTGTTGTAAATGTTGCAACTCCTCACGAGTTTACATATAAAAAAGGAGCAGCTCTTACAGACAGTACTTGGGTAGACTCTATTTATGTAAACCCTATGTTTGGTGCTCAAGAGCAAGCTTTGCACTGGTTGTCTGTTATTGGACCCGCTGGTTCTATTAGCTCTACTGTAGAAGATATGGCTAAGTATGCACTTTTCCATTTAAATAAAGGAGAGGTAAATGGTAAACAAGTTATTGAGAAAAAGCAGATGAACTATTTACGCAAAGGACATACAATTGTATCTCAAGATTCTGCAAAAACAACACTTTATGCTCACTGCTGGTTTGTAGAACAGAACAGCCGTTATCGCCTCTATTTTCACACCGGCACTACTTGGGGTTTTACCACTTTGGTTGCTTTTGTCCCAGAGTTGGATCTTGGCTTTGTGATCTTGGTTAATTCAGAAGCTCCGGCTTTGCCGAGGTATGCTATTATGCGCAGAATTATAGAACTCTATAAAGGTTATCCAGATAAAGATTACAATGCTCAATACTATAGTGAATGGTTGGTTGATAATCGAGAGAGTCAAAAAAAGAAAGATGAAAAGGCCGCAAAAATAGAAAAAATTTGTGCCCCCGATCTTAATAAATTGGTGGGGGTTTATGATAAAGGAGATCTGTTTGGCAAGGCTGTGATAGAGATAGAAGATGGTGAATTATTTGTTACGGCTGGCCCTAAGAATTGGAAGAGTAAATTAATCCATAAAAATGGTAACGAATTTAAATTTCGTATGGGAGGTGCTAATTTTGAGATAGAGTTTGCATTTGACCAAGAAGGAGAGATATGCACAGGCCTAGATATGAAATATGGTTATTCAGAGAACTTTGGAATATGGCCAAAGGTCAATTAATTTATAATTGATTATATTTGTAGTTGCTCTTTTTATGAGCAATATTAGTTTGTAAAACAGAAATTTTTATTTAAAAATATTCATACAATTTATTATGAAAAGAATTTTAACATTTACGCTCTCTTTGCTTTTGGCACTTTCTCTGTTTGCACAGGGTAGCAGCAAGCCTGTTATTGGTATATCATCTGGCTGGGGAGAGGGTTCTTCTACCTCGGCTCCACTTACATATGTAGAGTCTGTGATACGCGCAGGTGGGGTTCCTTTGGTACTCCCTATTAATCACGATCCTGAGCTGCTTGCAGCTATGTTAGATAGGATAGATGCTGTGATTATGACTGGAGGAGAAGATATAGATCCTCTAAAATGGTATGGCGAGCAGCCTGTGAATGCTATGGGCTCTATTGTCCCAGAAAGAGATGCTTTCGATATTGCATTAATAAGAATGGCAGTAGAACGTAACATGCCTCTTTTGGGCATTTGCCGAGGACACCAACTGCTAAATGTTGCTTTTGGCGGAACTCTTTATCAAGATATTCCTTCTCAGGTTAAAGGCTCTAGGGTTAAGCATAATCAAAGGGCCCCTCGTTACTACGGTACTCATTCAATTAACATTGAAAAAGGGTCTCTGCTCAATCTGCAGACAGGTCTCGAGCAAGTGGCGGTTAACTCTTATCATCACCAAGCAGTAAAAGACTTAGCTCCAGGGTTTAAAGCCACAGCATATAGTGAAGATGGAGTTATAGAGGCTATTGAAAAAGAGGGAAGTAGTCGCATCTCTGGTGTGCAGTTCCATCCAGAAGGCTTTACGGCTAGCAATATCAATACATTTTTAGGTATTTTTAAACATCTTGTAAAAGAGGCCGATGCCTATAGA